>NZ_JAYWFT010000134.1:0-3646 GCF_043778725.1 Flavobacterium sp.
TCCAATAAATTGGACAACAGGAGCTTCAAGTAAGTCAAAGCCTAATCAAAGCTATAGATAGAGTATGAAAACAGATAATAAGAGATTGTGCATCTACCCGAAGGATATACAACGCATTACCGGAAAGAGTTATAGGCAAAGCATTAGAATGCTGCAAAATATTAGAAAAGAGCTCAACAAGCTTCAGAATGAATTAGTATCAATAGAAGAGTTTTGCCAATATACAAGCCTAAAAATGGAACAGGTTGAACCATTAATTATTGGATAGAAACTTTGATTAACCTATACAAATTTTGAACTTTACATGTTCAAAAAACAATAGCTAACCAGTTCAAATTTTGACAATTAAAGGTCTTTTTTATTGTTTTTTTTAGTATTTTTACACCTATCAACACAGTTGATAAACTACGAAATATTTAAAGGGGCACATATAGGGGCACTTGAATAAATAAGATATATAATCATCAATATATCAACCACATAGCAAAGAGTAGCAAATCCCTCTTTCTCCGCCAGTAGAAATACAAATGGTTACAAAACCCACTAAATTCAACGATTTAGTGGGTTTTTTCGTTTCTAGGATAATCAAATTATTCATTTAATCTCAAAGTTTTGGTGTCTTTCGAGGTGTCACTAAATTATAAAAATTTAAGTGACACCTCCCACAGAAAACCACCAGTACAGCAAGGTGTTCAACAACATATTCAAAATATGTACATCTTGTTTGTAATTATTAGAAATTTTAAATTTAATAATAACTAAAAGGTTACCACTTATGAATACTACTGTATCAGTTCTCTTTTACATCAAGAGATCAAAAGCCAACAACGAAGGCATCTGCCCTATTTATGTGAGAGTAACAATCCAAGCCAAACGATTTGAGTTTAGTGCTAACAAGTATGTAAATCCCGAAAGATGGTCATCAGAAGGCGCTAAAGTTAAGGGCACTAATGAAGAAGCTAGAACAATAAATAGCCATCTGGATTATTTGAAAAATCAAGTTTTGGAAGCAGAAAAGAGATTATTCAAAAAAGACATCAAAGTTAGTTCTGAAAACTTGAAGAATGAATTGTTTGGTGCTGCTGAAACCAAACGAATGCTAATACCTATATTCCAAGACCACAACAACAAAATCAAAGAATTGGTTGGTAAAGAATATGCACCAGGAACATTAGAACGATACAAAACATCGTTGAGACATACCATCGAATTCCTGCAATGGAAATACAAAGTTTCAGATATCGAGATAAACAAAATAGATTACGCTTTTATTACCGATTATGAATTTTGGTTAAGAAGCGTTCGGAACTGTGCCAATAACACAGCTGTAAAATACATCAAGAACTTCAATAAAATAATCAAGCTTTGTCTGGCCAATGACTGGCTAGACAAAAATCCATTTGCGAACTATAAATCCAAAGTCAAAGAAGTCGAAAGAGTTTATCTATCTGAAGAAGAAATTCAAAATATAATCAATAAAGATTTCAAAACCGAAAGATTATCATTAGTGCGCGACATCTTCCTTTTTAGCTGCTTTACTGGCTTGGCTTACATAGATGTCAAAAACTTAACAAAATCGCATATAAGCATCGGTATTGATGGTGAGAAGTGGATATTTACCCACAGACAAAAAACTGAAACAGCTTCAAAAATTCCAATCCTTCCAATAACGCAAATGATTATTGATAAATACGCTGACCATCCAAAAAGTAATAATGAAGACAGACTACTTCCAATTTTGACAAATCAAAAAATGAATGCCTATTTAAAGGAAATTGCAGGCGTTTGCGAGATTGAAAAAGAACTAACCTTTCATATTGCTCGACACACTTTTGCAACCACTGTAACACTTACAAATGGCGTTCCTATCGAAAGTGTAAGCAAAATGTTAGGACACAAAAATTTAAGAACTACACAGCATTATGCAAAGGTTCTCGATAAAAAAGTAAGCGAGGATATGAAGATTTTGAGAGATAAGTTTTCAATTACTGATAATAAAATCATCTAACTAAAATTATTATAGTTTTATTTAAAAACTTCCTCTTTTTCTTTATCTTCTTGCAATTTTATAAAGTTAACCGACCACTTCAACAATTCAGTCAATAACGGCTCCAAAGACATTGCATCTGTGGTTAAACTATATTCTACAGTTATAGGTACTGTATTAAATGTTTGACGGTTTACTATATTCAATGCTTCCAAATCTTTCAATTCTTTAATCAACATTTTTGGCGAAATACCAACTACTTCACGCTCCAATTCTTTAAACCTTTTTTTACCACAATAAAGAATGTTTAAGATGTGTATTTTCCATTTTCCACCCAATACTTGTTGGGTAAATTTTAAAGCGTCCATTAAATTTTCACAAGTATCCATAATTTTTTGTTAATTTTTATTAATTTATTTTTATTAAATCCAACAATAGAAAAACACTATGTTTTTGGTAACTAATATACAAAGTTGTAACTACTTGCAAAAGTATAGTAATGCACATACTTTTACAAGAAAATTAAAGTAAAAATGAAAAAACATAGTTTAAAATTTATTTTAGGATTAGTTATAATACTATTTTTTTCAATAGGATTTGCCAATGCACAATCTTCAGAAAATATCATCGGGCAATATTGGTCGCCCAAGAAAGATGCGAAGATTAAAGTTTACAAACAAGGAGACAACTATTTTGGGCAAATAATCTGGACCAAACAACCAGTGAAAGACACCAAAAACCCTAAACCAGAATTGAGAACAAGAGATGTTGTGGGTTTGGTTTTTCTAACAAACTTTATTTACAAAGATAATGTATACATAAATGGTCAAGTCTATGACAGCGAAAGCGGAAAAACGTACAGTTGCAAGATGTGGTTAGAAAATGGTAATTTGAAAGTGAAAGGATACATAGGTTTATCTCTTTTTGGTCGCTCCGAAACTTTTATAAAAATTAAATAATAATCTAATAAAAAATCAACAATGAAAAATCTAATGAAAACAAGTTTAATAGTATGTCTATTTATGGTAATTATTACCAATGCCCAAACTACAAAAACCGTTACTGGTTTCAATCACGTAGAAAGCGTTGTGACTGATGGTAAATTTATTTATGCTGCCGATATTGGAAAAGAATTTAATCCTACGATTAAAGATGGTGATGGTCAAATTCTAAAACTCGACAAAAAAGGACAAATAGTAGATGCCACTTTCGTAAAAGAAAAACTTGACGCTCCAAAAGGATTAGCCATAAACAAAGACATTTTATTTGTAAATGACATTGATAGGTTGCTGGCAATCGACCTAAAAACAGGAACAAAATTATACGAAATACACTTCAGTAAAGACACTTCTTTCTTAAACGACATTGTGGTTTGGGACAACAATACTTTGTATGTTTCTGCAACCGACAAAAACAAATTATACAAAGTAAATCTCGTTGATAAATCCTATTCAGAAATTAAAACTGATGTAACTATTTCAGGTAACAATGGATTATTTTGCTACAAAAAATCAAGTCGAATTTATGTAAATGGATTTGGAAGCGAAAACAAACCAAACGGAGTTATTGGTTTTATTAATCTAAAAGACAACACATTTACTCGAATAACTAATTTGGAGGGTTATTATGATGGAATATTTATCAGCAATGATGTTTTAT
>NZ_JAYWFT010000135.1:0-8980 GCF_043778725.1 Flavobacterium sp.
ATGGTATTGCTGTCCATCTTTTTTAATCAAATATAAGATTTTCAATGACAATTGCAATTTCAAAAATCAATTTCAATTTCAAATTTACATTAACGTCACTTCGAGTGATTTTTTGAAAATTGCGACAAGCTATTTTTAAAAAATTGTATCGAGAACTTTTGAATAGAAAAAATTGTCTTAAACGAGTTCTCGATACATTTCATAAAAAGCTGAACGCATTTTATGAAATACTCGAAGTGACGATTTATTAATATTGGTGTTTATTCAAATATCAATTTCAAAATATCAATTTCAAAATTTCAATTTACACCAACGTCACTTCGAGTGATTTTTTGAAAATTGCGACAAGTTATTTTGAAAAAATTGTATCGAGAACTTTTGAAACGAAAATTTGTCTTAAACGAGTTCTCGATACATTTCATAAAAAGCTGAATGCATTTTATGAAACACTCGAAGTGACGGAGTACTATTATTTATGTTTGGTCAAATTCAATTTCAAAATTCAATTTCAAATTTACATTAACGTCACTTCGAGTGATTTTTTGAAAATTGCGACAAGCTATTTTGAAAAAATTGTATCGAGAACTTTTGAATAGAAAAATTTGTCTTAAACGAGTTCTCGATACATTTCATAAAAAGCTGAATGCATTTTATGAAACACTCGAAGTGACGATTGATTAATTGATGTAATTAATTCAAACCCCAAAACCCAAAACCCGAAACCCAAAACCCGAAACCCGAAACCCAAAACCCGAAACCCCAAAACCCAAAACCCGAAACCCGAAACTCGAAACTCGCAACTCGCAACTCGAAACTTAAAACCTTTTCGTACCTTTGCACAAATTCAAGAAAATGCTTAACATAGGTCAACACAATACGCTTACCATTTTGCGCGATACAAAAGTGGGATTATTTTTAGGAAACGGAAACGAAGCAGACGATGTTTTGTTGCCCAATAAATATGTCCCAAAAGTATTTGAAATTGGCGAAGAAATTACTGTTTTTGTTTATCTTGATCATGAAGAACGACCTGTTGCTACAACTTTAGTTCCGTATATTTTTTTAAACGAATTTGCACTTTTGCGAGTGAATTATATCAATCAAATTGGTGCCTTTATGGATTGGGGAATGGAGAAAGACATTCTAGTTCCGTTTAAAGAACAAGCGCGTCCTATGGAAAAAGGAAAACGCTATTTGGTGTATCTTTATATGGATGAAAAAACCAATAGGTTAGTAGCCTCAAGTAAAACCAACCAATTTTTGGACAACGAAAACATCACGGTTGAAAAAGGAGAAGAAGTAGATTTAATTATTTCACACATTACCGAAATCGGAATCAACGTTATCATCAACCAAAAGCACAAAGGTTTGGTGTATAAAGATGAAGTTTATGACGATGCCATTCGTACAGGTGATAAAATGAAAGGTTATATCAAATTGGTTCGTCCTGACGGAAAAATTGATGTTTCGTTACACAAACAAGGTTTTGAAAACATCGAACCCAATTCGGAGATTATTATGAACGAATTGAGAGCCAGTCGAGGTTTTTTGAGATTGAATGATAATTCAAACCCGGAAGATATCAAGACGGTTTTGAAAATGAGTAAGAAAACCTTCAAAAAAGCAATCGGACTTTTGTATAAAGAAAAATTGATTGAAATTAAAGACGATGGGATTTATTTAGTGCAATAGGAATTCAAATTTATATTGACAACCGCAGATTCGCAGATTTTTATATTAATCTGCGAATCTGCGGTTTTTTTTAATGTTAATAATTTCTAATTAGATATTTTTTTTTGAATTAAATCAGTATATTTGTATATACAAATGTCATTACATTGGAAAGAAAAGCATTTATTAAAACACTAATAGGAGGAGCAGCTATGGCATCATTACAGCCTTTTTACAATTGGACCAAAGATTTAACTGAACAAGAAGAAAAACTTCCAGCATTGTTTATTGGTCACGGTTCGCCGATGAACGGAATTGAAGACAACGAGTTTTCTAGAACTTGGGCAAAATTCGGAAAAGAAATTCCGAAACCTAAAGCTGTTTTAGTGATTTCGGCGCATTGGTTAACTAATGGAACGCACATAACAGCAATGGAAAATCCAAAAACTATTCATGATTTTGGTGGTTTTCCGCAAGCGTTGTTTGATGTTGAATATCCAGCAAAAGGAAGTCCAGAATTAGCAAAAGCAACATCCGAATTAATTACTTTAACAAATGTTGGTTTAGACCACGATTGGGGTTTAGACCACGGAACTTGGACTGTAGTGCGGCACATGTATCCCAATGCGGATATTCCAGTATTGCAATTGAGTATTGATTATAACAAACCACCACAATACCATTATGATTTGGCAAAACAATTGGCATCTTTGAGAAAAAAAGGAGTTCTGATTATAGGAAGCGGAAATATGGTGCACAACCTTCGAATGGTAGCTTGGGATAAACTGCAAGAACCAGAATACGGTTTTGATTGGGCACTAGAAATGAATACAATCTTCAAAGAAAAAATTGGGAATAATGATTTCAAATCCTTAATTGAATATGAAAAATTAAATGCAGCAGCCAAACTGGCCATTCCAACGCCAGATCATTATTATCCGTTGTTGTACAGCATTGCTTTGCAAGATAGTAAAGACGATGTTAGTTTCTTTAATGATAAGCCAGTTGGTGGTTCGCTTACTATGACTTCGGTTAAGATTGGGTAGTTTGTTTTTTTCTTATTTTATATAATTTGAAAAGTAGTAAAAAAATGTTAATTTCGTGTACTTATGTGTAATAAACTCTTAATGTGAAATGACTGATTTAATAAATTAATACAAAATATTGCAATGGAAAAAAATGAAGTGAGTATATTAGGGCAATGGACAAGCGATTTTTTCGCTTTTACTTTGCGAAATAATAATTTTTTAATGATTTTGATTGACGGAATAGAATATAAAGGTACATATTCAAATGGAAATGGTTTTATATCCATTAATTACATCAATAATAAAATATTTAAAAACCTACTTTTAAGGGTTGAATCCATCAATAAATATAAGCTAACAGTTAAATGTTTTTCTGAACCATATTACAATAAAAATATTGATTTTAAAAGAACATATTTTGATATTGATTTACTCAAACAATTTACATCTGACGAACAACACGGTTTAAATATTTCTGATGTCAAAATATATTTAGGGCTTGAAAAACTTCACTTAAATTTTATAAAAAATAAAGACGGAAATAAAACTAATATCTTAAGACATTGGGAGAATGACGAAAGATTTGCAGTTATTCTTGAAAAAAATTTAGTAGAGAAAATCAAAATCAATAATGACATTGAATTAAGTATATTTAGCGAATATAAGCTAGCAAATTTAGGCTATTACACAAACTTTCGCATTGAAGAATTTGAAGAACCTAGAGATAATCGTCCTCACTATGAAGATTCAATAAGAAGTTATGAAACATATAATGGTGCTTATGGATATGATGATGAAACTATTGAAAGTGCTTTTGATGGAGATCCAGAAAATGCTTGGAATATTGATTAACCTAACTTCAATTAAAAACTATAGTTTTAAATCATATTTGTTTTATGGAAAACATTTTAAAATACAATTACATACTTAACAAAACAAACATAACTTTTTTTGAAATTTTAGAAAGAAGAGATCAATTAACTAGTGAAGATCCATTTGTAAATGTTGGTTGTAAGAAACTTTGTGAAGAAATAATTGGTTTAAATTTGAATCTAAATTTTGAATTAAATAAAGATGATTTAGAAACAATAAAATTTATTGTTATTGATGATTTAAATTTTGATGGTAAAATAGATTTTCTTAAAGAGCTTATAAATGTCGAATATGTTTATATAAACGGAAATAATGGAATTGGTAAAATAATTGATTTGTCAGCTATACAATATCTAAAAAAGATTAAATACTTGAATATTCATAATTGTTTAATTCAAGATTTATTACCAATAAGCAATTTAATAGAAATTGAATATTTACTTCTGAGAAATAATCCATTAAAAACAATCAAACCAGTATGTCATTTCAAAAAAATAAAAAAATTAGAAATTTCATATCAACCAGATTGTAGAAAAGAAGAATATTTTACCTACGATGAAACTGAATTTGAGGAACTAAAAATTAATTCTGTAAACTGTGAAATTAAATTTGTTTCTTTTGATGCGTTAACAAATGAGTACTTCACAAAAACCTTATGAAGAAATAAAAAAATGAATTATTGAAACTACAATAATCAAAATTCAAGTGGTTAATTTCTAATTACAATTTTATATAAACTAATAATCAAATAACCTCAATCTGCGGATTAATCTTTTTAATTTCCTCAATAAAAATATCACTCATTTTTGGTGAAATAAACAAATCATCAAATTGATTGTAGGTCACAATAAAACCTTTAGTATCTAAAGCAGGTTTCAACATTACTGGAACATTCAATCCCGAAAAACGTTTTATAGATTTGATTTTGGTGATATCAACTCTACCACGAATTGGTCCTGAACGGTACAATAGAAAGCTATTTTTGATAACATAGCGGGTATCTAATAACACCCAAAGTACAAAACCTGTTACTAACGTAATAATAATTGTAGGAACCAATGGAATATTTCCTTTTGTCAGGTTTAAGACCAACATTACAATAAAAAATAAAACAAGACTCCAAAGGATAACAATGGTAAACGTGTTTTTGGTGGATAGAAATCGTTTCATAATAAATTTTATAATCCCAATTTTGATTTTGTAGTTTTTTCAAACCATCTTTGTGCAAAAGTACCGATATACTTTTCAATTTCAAATAAGAAACACTCATATATACAAAACCTTCTTTACCCGATTTTGAACCCCAAGAATTTTTTACTTTGTAATACATTTTGCCAGTTTGATCTTTCACTTTTCCAACAATGTGCATTAAATGATCGTCTTGCGTGTCTAGATTTTCAAATTCCGCTTGACGGTATTCTGGCGAAATGATTTTCTCTTGTTTGATTTCGGTTGTAATTACTTTGGCATCAGTATCATTTTCGGCAATAACGGCAATACCATTTTTTCCAGAGAACGTATTTTCTGATACATCACAATCCAATGCAACCGTAAATCCGTTATCAATTGCATTATCAATATTCTGAATATATTCATCCAAAGGTAAATTATAAAAACTACCATTTGAAAAATTATCTGGAATATCCAATAAAAAAGGTTTGTACAACGGCTCGTTTATAAAAGAAGAAATAGTAACATAGTCATTTGCATTCAACTTTGTCATTTCCATAAAACTCTTTGGCGTGTATTTTTTTCCTTCATAAGTAAATTCGGTTACGTTTTTACCCATGTACACATCCAAAACGGCATTAATGGCTTCTTTCCATTGTGGTGATAATTTTCTACCCGGATTTTCAACATACGTTTTTAGCATTGCTTCAAGAACAGCAGTCATTTCGGCATGATTGTATTTTTCGTCTGTTGCCAATTTTCCACTGTAAACGCTTTGCGGAACAACACCAAAATCTCTGGCACTATTGATAACATCGTGAGCCAAACCGCCTTCGCCAAATTGTGCTTTGCCTTGACGCATTACATAATTCCAAGCTTTTTTAGGATAAGTATTTCGCACATTATACATTTCAGATAAGTCAATGTGTTTACCAGTCAAACGAATGATTTCGGCTTCAAGGAACGAAGTAGTCGAAAAACTCCAACAAGTTCCTGTAATATCTTGCGAAATTACTGGATTGGCTTCAATGTCTTTAACCGATTGAAATTCGTAGGCTTGTGCATTTGAAAGCTGAGTTCCTAATCCTAATGCGATGACTAAAAGATATTTTTTATACATATTTCTAAGTTTGTTTTTTTTGTTTTTTAATCGTTGGTTTTCTTTTTTTCAACACATAGAATCATTGATTTAAAATAATAAAGAAGAGGTTTTTAAAAATATTATTTTTCACATAGTCTATAAAATCAATCTAAAGCGAAGCGACTACTTCTTAAAATATTTTCTATGTTTCTATGTGTTTAAATTTATTTAATTAAATTTCATTATTTCTTTTCAATTAATTTGAATGATTTTATAAATTGAATTGCAATTTCTGATTTGGTATTTCCAACTAACATCACAATAAAAAAATGATTTTCTTTCATGATACACATGGTTTCCATGTCAACTTCTTCAACAGTTCCTCCAAATTTTTTTGCAGTATATTTACCATCATACAAGAAATTTTCATCTGTTGTTAGCGTAAATTTCCCACCCATTTGAGCTTCAATATTTTTAACAGCTCCATTTTTGGCACCATCAAGAATACCTTGAATTCCAACACCTTCTAATTTTTTTACCAAATCCGCAGGATAAATACTTTCAGAAAGTACTATCAAAAAATCTTCTCCTTCACAGTTATAGGATGTAGTTTCAATTTTTCCAGCTTTAGAATCGACTTGGTTTTTTTCTACTTCAGGTTTACTCGGAAAAGCAGCCATAAATCCAGCATCTGGAAAAACAGTTACTTTTGTTTGCGAAACCGCTGAAATTGAACAGATTAAAATAAATAATAGGGTAAATGTATTTTTCATAAAAAACTTTCTTTTTAAATAAGTCATAAAAATAGTATTTTTACGCTTAAAAAAAAGAATATGTCAGAAATTAATTGGGTAGTCGCTAAAGAGTTTGAAGATATAACTTATAAAAAATGCAATGGAGTAGCGCGAATTGCATTCAATCGTCCCGATATTAGAAACGCGTTTCGTCCAAAAACTACAGCCGAATTATTACAAGCATTTCACGATGCGCAAGAAGATACTTCAATAGGAGTAGTATTGCTTTCTGCTGAAGGCCCAAGTTCTAAAGACGGAATTTGGTCTTTTTGTAGTGGCGGCGATCAAAAAGCAAGAGGTCATCAAGGTTATGTTGGCGATGATGGCTATCACAGATTAAATATTTTAGACGTGCAGCGATTGATTCGTTTTATGCCCAAAGCTGTAATTTGTGTTGTTCCAGGTTGGGCAGTTGGTGGCGGACACAGTCTTCACGTAGTTTGTGATTTGACTTTAGCAAGTAAGGAACACGCTATTTTTAAACAAACTGATGCTGATGTAACAAGTTTTGATGGCGGATATGGTTCGGCTTATTTGGCGAAAATGGTCGGACAAAAGAAAGCTAGAGAAATCTTCTTTTTAGGAAGAAATTATTCGGCTCAAGAAGCTTTTGATATGGGAATGGTTAATGCCGTAATTCCGCACGATGAATTGGAAGCTACTGCCTACGAATGGGCGCAAGAAATATTAGCCAAATCACCAACGTCTATCAAAATGCTGAAATTTGCCATGAATTTAACCGATGATGGAATGGTAGGACAACAAGTATTTGCTGGTGAAGCAACTAGATTGGCATACATGACAGACGAAGCAAAAGAAGGAAGAGATGCCTTTTTAGAAAAGCGCAAACCTAATTTTGATAAAAAATGGTTGCCTTAATTTAGTGGTCAGTTATTAGTTTTCAGTTATCGGTTTAAAGTTTTCAGTTTGCACACAAAGTTTAAATAAACAGTTTGTCATTCCCTAGGAATATCATTGAATAGTATAATTGCAGTTTTTTTCGCATATAAATAAAAGATTTAATTTCATTATGGAAAACTTTACCAACGAAACAATAGACACCAAGCAACTTCCTAGATATGAAGAAGTGCAACTCACTGCTTTGCATCCCAAATATATGTATGTAGTTTTAATAAATTGCGCTATTGTAATTGCAATTTTATTCATTGCTTTTACTGCTTTTTTTGTGTCAAATACCGATGAGTTTTCTAAAAGAATTTGGCTCTTTTTAGGAATTGCAACCGCTGCACTTTCTGGATTGATTTTGTTTTTCTCAATATTAGGATTTAAGAAAAAAGCCTTTGCTTTTAGAAATCACGATGTTATTTACAGAAGCGGCATTATAGCAACAAATACTATGGTAATTCCTTACAATAGAGTGCAGCACGTAGCACTACATGAAGGATTGGTTTCAAGATTTTTTGGATTAGCAAAAGTTGAAATTTTTACTGCAGGAGGAAATTCAAGTGATCTAGAAATTCCAGGAATTGCCAAAGAAGAAGCCGAAAACATCAAACAATTATTGATGGGTAAAATCCAAAAACAACTGTAATGGAAACCAATTTCAATAAGCCGCAACGACAATCTTCCATTGGAATTTTAATTCTCTTTGTAGATTCTTTGCAGAAATTTGCAAGGGCTTTTTTGCCAATTGTTTTCATTTGGTTTTTCAAAGCACAAGGCATGAGTAGACTTTATGTTTTACTTGGATTAGTAGCCATAATTGCTCTTGTTGGAATTTTGGCTTATCTAAGATTTTTGAATTTTACTTTTTATATCGACGATGAAAATGATGAATTTATAGTAAACGACGGAATTATCAATAAAACTAAAACTACAATTCAGCTTAACAAAATTCAGCAAGTTAATATTCATCAAAATTTAATTCAACGACTAATTGGCGTTTATGCACTAACCGTTGATACTGCTGGAAGCGACAAAAAAGAAGGCAATATCAAAGCCATTTCCCATTCGTTGGCTTTGGCTTTAAAATCTAAATTGTTAGACAACGAAGCCATCAAAAAAGAAGTTACCGAAGAAGAAATTATTTCAGAAACGTTAACAGAAGCAAAACCATCCCAACATCCTTTTCTTAAAATTAGCGTTATAAGTTTGCTCAAAGTAGGAATTACGTCCAATTATGTGAGAAGCATCGGATTGATTTTGACGTTCTTTTTTACTATCATAGAAAATTTAAGAAATATTGGTAAAGATGATGTAATCGACGAAGATAAAATAGGTAAAGTAATCGATAATTATCCAGCTATTTATGCTATTCTTTTCTTTATTGTAGTACTATTTGCAATAATTTTCGTGATTAATATTGGAAGAACTTTGCTGAAATATTTCAATTATACTATTAC
>NZ_JAYWFT010000136.1:0-3625 GCF_043778725.1 Flavobacterium sp.
CGTTATCTACACTGTCAAAAAATCCTGTACATTCTACATTTTATAATGAAGATGATGACAATGCGCAATGGAATAATCATGTTGAGTTAGGTCTTTGGGCTGATATCATGGTTATTGCACCTGCAACCGCCAATACATTGTCTAAAATGGTAAATGGTAATTGTGATAATCTATTAATTGCAACTTATTTATCGGCTAAATGTCCTGTTTATTTTGCTCCAGCAATGGATTTGGACATGTACAAACATCCTTCAACTATTGCATCTTTTAGAACCTTACAACAGTTTGAAAATACCATAATTCCTGCCGAATCTGGTGAACTCGCAAGCGGTTTGTCTGGCGAAGGTAGAATGGCCGAACCAGAAAATATTATTGCATTTCTAGAAGCAGATTTATCTAGTAAATTACCACTAAAAGGAAAAAAAATACTAATTACTGCTGGTCCAACATACGAAGCTATAGATCCTGTGCGTTTTATAGGAAATCATTCTTCTGGAAAAATGGGATTTGACATTGCGAATAGTGCTGCAAATCTTGGTGCAGAAGTTATTTTAGTAACTGGACCAACTCATTTCAAGATAAAAAATGAAGCTATCAATTTAGTTCAAGTTGTTTCTGCTCAACAAATGTATGATGCTTGTCATGAGTTTTTTAACGATGTTGATGTGGCTATTGCAGCCGCAGCAGTTGCTGATTATAGACCTAAAGTAGTTGCTGATCAAAAAATTAAAAAAAGTGATGCCGCTTTTACAATCGAATTAGAAAAAACAAAAGATATTTTAGCTTCTCTTGGAGAAATTAAACAAAATCAATTTTTAATTGGATTTGCTCTAGAAACTGAAAATGAAATTGAAAATGCTAAGTTGAAAATTCAGAAAAAAAACTTAGATTTGATAGTTTTAAATTCGCTTCAAGATCAAGGCGCAGGTTTTGGTAAACCCACTAATAAAATTACTTTCATTGATAAAAATTTTAACATTGAACCAATGGAATTAAAATCGAAAGAAGATGTGGCAATTGATATTTTAAATAAAGTAATAACTCATTATCATGCGTAAAATTTTTAGTTTAATTTTTGTTTGTTTTTTTGCTTTCTCACATGCTCAAGAACTAAATTGTAAAGTGACCGTTAATTATGATAAAATTACAAATGTAAATACTCAGATTTTCAAAAATCTTGAGGTTTCATTAAACGATTTTGTCAATAAAACAGCATGGACTGAAAAGACTTACAAAGACAATGAAAAAATATCTTGTAATATCTTTATCACTTTAAATTCTTTCGATTCTAATAATTTTGAAGCAAGTATTCAAGTGCAATCTTCAAGACCAATATACAATTCTAGTCTTTCTAGTCCTGTGTTGAATATTAATGATAAGGATTTTAATTTTCAATATATTGAATTTCAAAATTTATTTTACAATCCCAACAGTTACGATTCTAATCTGGTTTCTACAATTGCATTTTACAGTTATATAATATTAGGAGTCGATGCAGAAAGTTTTGCATTAGATAGCGGAACACCTTTTTTTCAGTCGGCTCAAGAAATAGTAAGTTTGGCAGCTGCGTCTGGCGGAAAAGGTTGGTCGCAATCAGAAAAAACTCAAAATCGATATTACTTGATTAACGATTTAATGTCTACCACATTTAAACCATACCGAGAAGCAATGTTTCAATATCATTTTGAAGGAATGGACAATATGAGTAAAGATCTAAAAACCTCAAAAGAAACAATTGCTAACGCTATAAATACGTTATCACAACTTCATGCTGTTCGTCCAAATGCATATTTGACTAGAATATTTTTTGATGCAAAAGCAGATGAAATTGTTTCAATATTCTCTGGTGGACCAAGCGTTCCTATTGATGGTTTAGTAGATAAGTTATCTAAAATTTCTCCTATAAATGCTTCTAAATGGACTAATGTAAAGTTTTAACTTGCATTGAATCTTTTATAAAATGATTACATCCTTATCCATTGAAAATTTTGCTTTAATTGAAAAATTATCGGTTCAATTTACCGAAGGTTTTTCTGTGATTACCGGCGAAACTGGAGCTGGAAAATCAATATTACTGGGTGCTTTAGGTTTGGTTCTTGGTAAAAGAGCCGATTTGACTTCGCTTAAAAATAAAGAAGAAAAGTGTATTATTGAAGCACATTTTCAAATTGAAAATTATAACTTAAAATCTTTTTTTGACGAAAATGATTTAGATTATGAAGACGAAACTATCATAAGAAGAGAAATTTTACCCTCAGGAAAATCTCGTGCTTTTATAAATGATACACCTGTCAATTTAACTGAGTTGCAAGAATTAAGTAATTTCTTAATAGACATTCACTCGCAACATCAAACGCAGGAACTTTCAGACGATGGAGTTCAATTTCAAATAATAGATTCGGTTGCTTCCAATTTCGATTTAATTTTACACTATTCTATAAAGTTAAAAGAATACAAAAAATTAAAATCAGAAGTAAAATCTAAAACCGAAGCCTTACAATCTATTTTAAACGAACAAGAATACAATACTTTTTTATTAGAAGAGTTGCTTTCTGCCAATCTAAAATCTGGAGAGCAAGAAACATTAGAAACCCAGTATGAGAAATTAAATAATGTTGAATTTATAAAAGAAAACATTGTAAAATCTCTTGCTATTGCAAATGAAGAGCAGTTTGGCGTTTTAGAAAATTTAAAAGAAATAAAACTTTCATTTCAAAAGATAGCAGGTTTCTCAACAGAATATAATCTTTTATTTGAACGAATATCAAGTGTATTAATCGAATTTGACGATATAGAAAAAGAGCTTACCCAAGTTTCTGACGGTATTTTTTCTAATCCAGAAGAGTTAGAATTAACCAATCAAAAACTTCAGTTAATTTATTCCCTACAAAAAAAGCATCAAGTAAATTCAGTTGATGAATTGTTAGCAATTCAAAACGATTTAGACAATAAAGTAGTCTCGGTTACAACTTTAGAATCTGAAATTGTTTCTATGCAAAAATCAATTTCTGAAATTGAAAAATTACTGAATGATTTTGCAGCAAAAATTAGTAACAAAAGGGTAGATGCAATTCCTGTTTTAACAAATAAATTAGCTCAAATTCTCGAATTATTGGGCATGGCAAATGCTAGGTTTAATATTCAGTTAACTGCCAAAGAGGAGTTTTATGCTAACGGAAAAGACGAAATTCAATTTTTGTTTTCGGCCAATAAAGGTTCTAATTTTGGATTGTTGAAAAAAGTGGCTTCTGGTGGTGAAATGTCGAGAATTATGCTGGCAGTAAAATCGGTTTTGTCGCAATATTCTAATCTTCCTACTATTATATTTGACGAAATTGACACTGGTGTTTCAGGAGAAATTGCTAATAAAATGGGTGAAATCATGAAGCTAATGAGTAATAATATGCAGGTTTTATCAATAACGCATTTGCCTCAAATAGCCGGAAAAGGAAAAGAACATTTTAAAGTATTTAAAAGTATTAAAGACAATCAAACACACTCGGAGTTAAAATTATTGACAGCAGATGAACGAGTTATAGAAATTGCGCAAATGCTATCGGGTTCTACAATTTCAGATTCGGCCCTAAATCATGCCAAGGAATTGCTCAACTAAAAAAATGAATTA
>NZ_JAYWFT010000137.1:0-8908 GCF_043778725.1 Flavobacterium sp.
TACATTACTTGTTGCAGTTGGAGAAGCGCCAGTACCTTCATTTAAAACAATATATTTTATACCAGATGCTGTTGTTTTACCATTTTCAAATTCTTTTAAGGCTTTAGCATTAGCAACAGCTCTTTCACTTGCAAGTTTTTCTTCTTCTTTTGCCTTGTTAGAAAAGTAGTCTCCAAATATTTTAGCTGCGTCGAATTTCTTTGCTTCTGTTCCTTTTCTAATGATGGTAACTTTTGTGATTAAATCTTCTTGAGCAATAGCATTTACAACTTCTTGACCTGATAGTACATATCCAAAAATTGTGTGTTTTCCATTAAGCCAAGAGGTTTCTTTGTGTGTTATAAAAAATTGAGAACCATTAGTATTAGCTCCAGAATTTGCCATTGCAAGAATTCCAGCTCTGTCAAATTTGGCATCGGTAAATTCATCTTTAAAGGCATATCCTGGACCACCAGATCCATTTCCTTCTGGATCACCGCCTTGAATCATAAAGTCTTTAATAACTCTATGAAATTTTAATCCATCAAAGAATTTTTTGCCTTTATGTTTATCGGCAACATTAGGATTTGTTCCCTCGGCAAGTGAAATAAAATTTGCTACAGTTACTGGTGTTTTTTTATATTCTAATTGAATTACAATTTTACCTTTTGCAGTTTCCATTTCTGCAAAAATTCCCTCATTTGGATTTAATTTAGTTGCATTAATTGTTGGTTTTATTCCAACAGAAGCAATGGCAACTTTTTTAGTAATAGTAGCTTTTTTGGGTGTTATTTTTTTTGTTTGTGCATTTGTTATTATCATTCCAAAAAAGAACAAATAAAGAATTTTAAATTTCAGTTTCATTGTTATAAGATTGATTATTTTTATTAAATTAGTTACATTTTTTCAATTATTTCCACTTCAAATATGATGTTAGAATTTGGAGGAATAACATTACTTACGCCATTTTCACCATATCCTAAATTAGACGGAATAAATAAAACCGCTTTATCACCAATATTCATTTTGGTTAAACCTTCTTCAAATCCTGGAATCATTGCACCTTTAGATCCAATGGTAAAAGGAATTGGTGAATAACCATTTTGTGCAGCTCTTTGCGGATCTAGTTTTCCAAAAGCCTCTGCTACTTCAATATAACTGGTGTCAAATAATGTTGCGTCTTCTAAAAATCCTGCATATTTTATAAAAACTTGACTACCATTTACAGGTTTTTTTCCGTTTCCTTTTTCATATATGTTGTAGCTCAATCCTGAAGGTAGTTTTGTTGCTGATGCTTTTTTATTGGCAAAAAACGCAGTTTTATCTGTAATTGCTTTTTTTAATGTTTCTGCATCTAGTGTTGCTTGTTTTTTCTGTATTTCAGATTCTACATTGAAATAATCACTAAAAACTTTTACTGCATCAAATTTCTTTGCAGCTTCTCCTTTTCGTATTATTTTTACAGAATTTATAGCGTCATTTTGTACAATTGTATTTACAACTTCCATTCCTTTTTCAGTAACATGACCAAAAATTGTGTGCTTTCCATCCAACCAAGGTGTTTCTTTTATGGTGATAAAAAATTGGCTACTGTTTGTAATTGGTCCAGAGTTTGCCATTGCTAACAATCCACCTTTATTAAATTTTAAATCGGTAATTTCATCTTTAAATTTATATCCTGCGTCGCCACTTCCGTTACCAAGAGGATCACCACCTTGTATCATAAAGTCTTCTGCATCACCATTACATTTAGAAATTACACGATGAAATTTTAAACCATCGTAAAATTCTTTTCCCTTTAAATCTTTAGATACAAATGGGTTAGTACCTTCGGTTAATGTTATAAAGTTGGCAACTGTTATTGGTGTTTTTTTATATTCTAATTCAACTAGTATTTTTCCTTTTGATGTTTCAATTTCAGCATACAATCCATCGGGTAAATTGGCATGATCATCTTCTTTACATCCTGTAAATAAGACGGTAATTAGTACTAAAAATAAGCTTATTATTCTTTTCATTTTTTAATTATTATTCTAGGTTTATTTTATTTCTGGTTTAAAATCATTTAAAGTTACGGTACACATTAATGGTTCATTTGTCCCTATTCTTCTGTTGTCACCATGATACCCAAACGCCATGTGGGAAGGGAATAAGAACGTCACAGTTTCATTTTTGTGCATTAATTTTATTCCGTCACGCAATCCCATCATAATGTTTTGTTTATCTACGGCATAGGTTTGAGGTTTCAATTCTAGTTGCGAATAGATAATGTTTCCTTTAATATCTTTAATCTCATAATCGAAATAGGCAACATCTCCTTTTTTAGGATTTAAAGTGTCTTTATCATTTTTTACTTCATAATGGTACCAGTATCCTTTTTTAGAAGCAATATATTGAATTTTAGGATTACTCTTTATTATGGCATCAATTTGACCTTCTTCACCTTTAATTAATTTTTTATTTCGTTCAACAGACGCATTTAAAAATTCTCCAGATGAATGAGAAATAGGCATTCTAGCCTGCTGTTGTTTGCAACTCACAAGTGAAATAATAGACATGCTTAATACTAAACCAATTTTTATATTTTTCATTTTATGTGTTGATTTTTGAAACAAGTTCTTCAAATTTTTTGATTGTCTTTTCCATCGAATCATTAGATTTTCCTCCTGCAGCATTAATGTGTCCACCACCGTTGAAGTGATTTCGTGCAAATTGATTTACATCAAAATCGCCTTGCGAACGAAAGGAAATCTTGATGATATTTTCATCTCTATGTTCAATAAAAATCGCAGCAAAAATGATGCCTTTTATTGTCAATCCATAATTTACAATGCCTTCAGTATCTCCTTTTACATAATTAAATTCGTCTAGTTCTTTCTGAGAAAGTGTAATATATGAAGCTCTATGTTCTGTAATAACTTTCATGTTTTGCAACGCTCTTCCTAGAAGTTGTAACCTATCATAAGAATTATTGTCGAAAAGTAAATTTGGAATTTCTGTATTTTCTACTCCCAAATCTATAAAATCGGCAACAATTCTATGTGTTGTTCCAGTTGTTTTAGGAAAACGAAATCCACCAGAATCTGTTAAAATTCCTGTATACAAGCATGTTGCAATAGTTTTGTCTATTAGTGACTTTTTATTTAAAAATCCAATAAAATTATAAACCATTTCACACGTAGAACCAAAAGTAGTGTCAGAGTAAGTAAAGGTTGCATAAGTATCTGGCAATTGATGGTGATCAATCATTATTACAGGAGCGGTAAGTTTATTTAATACTTGTTCCATTTCGCCAGTTCTGTGCAACGCATTAAAATCTAATGTAAAAACCAATGCTGTTTCTTGCAAGATTTGTGTTGTTGTTACTCGATCATTTTCATATACCAAAACACTATCCGAAGCTGGCATCCATGCTAAAAAGTTTGGAAAATCATTAGGAGCAATTACAACTGGTTTATGATTCATTTTTAATAAAAAATGATACAATCCCAATGTAGAACCCATAGCATCTCCATCTGGACTTCGATGCGGAATGATTGCAATTTTTTTGGGCGAAGCCAATAATTCTTTAATGGCTTGAATGTCTTTTTCGTTCATAGTGTGCGAATTTACATTTTTTAAAATAAAGTAGATAAATCAATTACGATAATATTATCTTAAATTCTATTTAGAAAAATTTTTATTGTAAAGTTCAAAGCTCTCTTTTAAAATTTCAATTGCAGTTTCTTTACCTAAAAAATCTTCAACTTTTACAGTTTTCTTTTCTAGTTTTTTATAATCTTCGAAGAAGTTTCTTAACTCAGAAATAAAATGTGCTGGTAATTCTGAAATATCATTAATGTGATTTACACTTGGGTCACCTGCGCTTACAGCTATAATTTTGTCATCGGCTTCACCATTGTCTAACATTCGCATTACTCCAATAACTTTAGCAGGAACGATGCACATTGGTACAACGTCAATTTGCGAAATTACTAAAATGTCTAGAGGATCTTTATCATCGCAATACGTTTGTGGAATAAAACCATAATTAGCAGGATAATACATAGAGGAGAAAAGCACACGATCTAATTTTAATAAACCACTTTCTTTATCAAGTTCATATTTTGCTCTAGTTCCTTTGGGAATTTCTATTATTCCGTTAACAATTTCTGGAAGTTCATCACCGGGTGAAACATTATGCCAAGGATTGAAGAATTGTGCCATTTTAAATATCTAATTTTAATTTATGAAATTTTGCGCAAAATTAGCAATAATAGATTTTAATTCGGTTTATTTTGGAATTCAAATTTCAAATATTTTCAAATTGATCCTTTTTTAAACTATTGTACAACTTATATTTAGGTCCTTTAGCAATTTGAGAGCTATAAATTCCGAGAGAACCCGAACAAAAATAGGCTGTGATGCAAGCCAATCCTATATAAATTCCGCAATCAATTCCAAAAAGTTCTATTCCCATAATTGTACAAGCAATAGGCGTGTGGGTTGCGCCAGAAAAAACTGCTACAAATCCCATTCCTGCCAAGAGCGCTATTGGTAATGGAATAAATACTGATAAAGCACTTCCTAAAGTGGCTCCAATAAAAAATATAGGAGTCACTTCACCACCTTTAAATCCGGCTCCAAGCGTGAATGTTGTGAATAAAATTTTTAATAAAAAATCATAATTTTCACTAGTGTTTTGAAAAGAATCTACAATTGTTGGAATTCCTAATCCTGCATATTTTGTGTTTCCGACGAAGTAGAATGCAATTGCCAAAATTAATCCGCCAAGTAAAGGACGAATAGGAGGGAACTTTATAAATAGGGAAAACATTTTTACAAAAAAATGAGCAGTTTTAGAGAACAACATGGCGGTCAAACCAAATAAGACTCCAACAAATAGTATCCAACCCAAATTTGAAATGGTCAATTCTGGAACAATTGGAATTGTATAATGAGTATGTTTTACTTGCAAAAATTCGACAGTATAAAAAGCTACAAAGGCTGTGAAAAAAGAGGGAAAAATACTTTTAAAATTGATTTTGCTAAAAAATAAAATTTCTAAAGCAAACAATGCTCCGGCCAATGGTGTTCCAAAAACAGAAGCAAATCCGGCACTAATTCCGATAATTAAAATCGTTTTTCTCTCAGATTTAGAAATAGTGAAAACTTTCGAAAATTGATCTGCAATGGCACTTCCCATTTGTACTGCTGTTCCTTCACGTCCTGCCGAGCCGCCAAAAAGATGAGTAATTAAAGTGCCAAAAAGAACCAAAGGAACCATTTTAAATGGTATGGTTTGCTTTGGATTTTCATATTCTTCAAGTATTAAATTATTGCCTTTAACAACTTCTTTTCCATAATAATGGTAAAAAAATCCTATTAGCAAACCTCCAATTGGTAATAGCCAAATTATCCAAATGTGTGCGTCACGATAGTTAGAAACACAAGCTAAAGAAACTAAAAATAGTGCTGAAAAAGAACCCGAAATTAATCCGACCGATAAGCAGATAATGAGCCATTTTATTGCATAATTGATATAGAATTTGTTTAACATTAAAATTGAAAATTAGAAGAAACTTGATGCAACCTTACCAATTCATAAAAACTGTACATCACGTAAATTGCTGAACATAGCAAAAGTATGATTTTCCATTTATGATTTTTAATAGAAAAAGAAAGTAGTAAAGGAAAAAACATTCCAATACAATTCATTATTTCATTGTAGTGCTTGAAGTATTGAGTTTGATAAAAATTTTCAATAAATGTAGTAACGATTATCCAAAAAATTCTACTGATAAATAACCAAATTAAGGCAATGATAATAATTCTGGTATTGGTTTTATCATCATTTAGAAACGTAGAAATGTCAGTGTTTACTGGTTTTTCACCATAAGCATTTCCTTCTTCATTACTTTTTGTACAAAATAGCACAATACTATATATATTGATTATTGGAACAATTGCTAAAAGTAAATACCAACCGCTTTTATCTAAATCGTGCATACGTCTTATTGCAATTGCCAATCCGGGCAGAATACTAAAAACAAAATACAAACTATAAAAAGGACCAAAACTTGTGTTGCCAATATGTAAGTTAAAAATTAAATCGACCGAATAACAGATTATTGCAAAAACTAGATTGAACAAATTGAACATCCAATATTCTGTGCGGCTCGCTCGATCATCAAAATTGGCGAAGTTTCTTATTGCGTGTAAATACCATTTCATGATTTGTAGTTTTATTTAAATTATGAGTTTATTTTCTATTAATTTATTTCTCTAATTTTTACAGTTCCAATTTTTAAAATTTTGCTGCTTATATTCATAGCCCAATTAGTTTCTCTACCAGCATTTTTTTTGCATAATATTTATTTCCGCTTTTTTTCTTAACTAGATATATGTTGAAGTTCTCTAATATTGACATAAAATTTTCAATAGAATATTTATCGATAATTTCATTCATAGTTATGAAGTTTTTCATTTCTAATAAATTAATGATAAAAGGATTGTTATCTGCATTGACATTATAGTATTTAAGTATTATGATTTTTGCAGAACTACCTTTTAAATATACGTTCTTCACTAAATTTCCGTTATTATCTATGGATAGATTATATACAATACCATCCTTTTTTTCAAAATCAAGTTTGTAAAATTCAATTGCCGTCGAATCGTTATTAGATTTTATGTATGGCTTTTCATTAAATTCTATGTATAGATTTTTTTTTACATCTTGTGAAAAGCAAATTGTAAAATTTAATATAAATATTGTTATAAATGTATATTTTATCATTCACAATTTTTTGTAGTTACCAATTTTGATTAAGTAATCATTTTTAAATAAAACAACCGATTAGTTTTAATAAATTCTATTACAATACTACATTTTTTTTAGACAGTATCAAAAAGTTTTTTAGTCTCTTATTTATTGTAATGATTATAAAATAATTGTGATCTAAAAAGTTTTTTAATTGAATTTTCAGTTTAGTTCAATACTATTAAAAAATAAAATCTATTAACGCATCTTAACTTTATAATCTCTAAAAAAAATGAAACGGTTGCAGCATTATGTCTAAATGATTGTAGAGTTGAAACCAGTAAATGATTCGGTTGTAAATAAATTAATTTATTTTAAAATCAATTTTTTATTTTCCATCAAGAATAGTACTTTTGCACATGCAACACAACGTACTTATTTTAGATTTCGGATCGCAATACACACAACTTATTGCACGCCGCGTTCGCGAATTAAATATATTCTGCGAAATTTTTCCTTACAACAATTATCCAACAGATTTATCGTCTTACAAAGCGGTTATCCTTGGCGGAAGTCCTTACTCGGTGCGCGCTGACGATGCTTTGCAAATAGATTTATCGCACATTCGTGGTCATTTGCCTTTGCTTGCCGTGTGTTATGGAGCGCAATATTTGGCGCATTTTTCTGGTGGCGAAGTTGCGGCTTCCAACATTAGAGAATATGGAAGAGCAAATTTGTCTTACATTAAACAAGATGAAGTTTTCTTCGAAAATGTAAACCTCAATTCACAAGTTTGGATGAGCCATAGTGATACCATTAAACACTTACCAACCAACGGTGTAAAACTAGCAAGCACCAATGATGTAGAAAATGCTGCTTACAAAATTGAAGGCGAAACAACCTACGCCATTCAGTTTCATCCAGAAGTATATCATTCTACAGATGGAAAACAAATGCTAGAGAATTTTTTGGTAAAAATTGCCGAAGTTCCTCAAAATTTTACTCCAAATGCCTTTGTCGATGATTGCATAAAAGATTTACAAGACAAAGTGCAAGGCGATAAAGTAGTTTTAGGACTTTCTGGTGGAGTAGATTCTACTGTGGCAGCAGTTTTATTACACAAAGCTATTGGTGAAAACTTGTATTGTATCTTTGTTAATAATGGTTTATTGCGTAAAAACGAATTTGAAAGCGTTCTGGAACAATATAAAGGAATGGGCTTAAATGTAAAAGGCGTTGATGCTTCGGCACGTTTTTTGGATGCATTGGCTGGAATTGATGATCCAGAGACAAAACGCAAAATTATTGGTAATGCTTTTATCGAAGTTTTTGATGATGAAGCGCACAAAATAGAAGATGTTACTTGGTTAGCACAAGGAACAATTTATCCAGATGTTATCGAGTCGATTTCGGTAAAAGGTCCAAGTGCTACAATAAAATCTCATCATAATGTTGGCGGTTTGCCCGATTTTATGAAGTTGAAAATTGTAGAACCACTTAGAATGTTGTTTAAAGATGAGGTTAGAAGAGTAGGAGCTTCATTAGGAATCGATCCAGAATTATTAGGAAGACATCCTTTTCCTGGTCCAGGATTATCAATTAGAATACTAGGCGATATTACACCAGAGAAAGTACGTATCTTGCAAGAAGTTGATGCAGTTTTCATCAACGGATTAAAAGAACACGGATTGTACGATAAAGTTTGGCAAGCAGGAGCAATTTTGCTACCAGTAAATAGTGTAGGAGTAATGGGCGATGAGCGTACTTACGAAAAAGTAGTAGCACTTCGCGCAGTAGAATCTACCGATGGAATGACAGCTGATTGGGTGCATTTACCTTATGAATTTTTGATGAAAATCTCAAACGAAATCATCAATAAAGTGAAAGGTGTGAATAGAGTTGTATATGATATTAGCTCTAAACCACCAGCAACTATTGAGTGGGAGTAAAAGTTGGCAGTGTTCAGTTTATAGTTCTCAGTTTGAATTTGAAATAAATTAAAAGATATGTTTAAAAGAGTTATTTACATTTTGGTTTTGGTTTTTACAACTGCTGTTTTTGGGCAGAATTATAACAAGCAAACAGTAGATAAAGGTGAAACTGTGGCTCAAATAGCTCAAAAATATAAGGTTACACCTTACGATATCTATAAGTTAAATCCTGATTCTCAAAACGGAATTCAACCAA
>NZ_JAYWFT010000138.1:0-77035 GCF_043778725.1 Flavobacterium sp.
GATTTAAAAACCATAAGAAGTATTGAAGAACGCAGAAAAAGATTGACAGAAAACAACTTAATTTTTGCTACAAGTTTAAGTTATTCAAAATCTACAGGATTTGGACCTGTATTAAATTTATTTTGAACATAATCTTGTGAATTTTTCAAGATTTTTGGAGTTAATTTTACATTTCCTGGTTTGTAAACGCCGTGAACGTTTCCAAAAGAAGCTGCAATTGTAAATCTTGGAGATACTTTTAAAAGTTCTTCGTAAGCATAAGAAACTTCAGACGGTTGCGTGTATAATTTTGAACTATCAACATCTGAGTTGTCAACGCCATCTTCTTCACCACCAGTAATTCCTAGTTCAATTTCTAATGTCATTCCCATTTTGCTCATTCTAGCCAAATAGGTTTTACAGATTTCAATGTTTTCTTCAATTGGTTCTTCAGACAAGTCAATCATGTGAGAAGAAAATAAGGGTTTTCCTGTTTCTGCAAAATGTTTTTCTGAAGCATCTAACAAGCCATCAATCCAAGGCAATAATTTTTTAGCGCAGTGATCCGTATGAAGAATTACTGTTGCACCATAAGCTTCTGCCAAGGTGTGAATATGTTTTGCACCAGCAATACCACCAGCAATAGCTGCTTTTTCACCAGCATTAGAAAGTCCTTTTCCTGCATTAAATTGAGCTCCACCATTAGAAAACTGAATAATAACAGGTGCGTTCAACTTGGCTGCTGTTTCTAAAACTCCATTTATTGTGCTTGATCCTGTTACGTTTACAGCAGGAAGCGCAAATCCTTTTTCTTTAGCGTAAGCAAATATTGCTTGAACTTGGTCTCCAGTGGCAACTCCAGGTTTAATGTTATGTGACATCTCGTAGTTATGTTTTTGGTTATGTTTTTAGTTATTTCAGTTCAGAAATTTCAGACTGAGATTACAAAAGTAATAATTTCTAAAATTAGAACGGATAATTTATTCCAATATTTAATACTGATTTAGAAAAATTCAATTCTTTAAACCATCTTTCATTTTCAATTTTTGATGGATTGTAGGTTTTAAAACCCAAGTCAAATCGAACTACAAACAGTCCTTGATCGTACCTAAGCCCAACTCCAGTGCCTATTGCAAATTCTTTTATAGATTGTAAACCTTTAAATTTGTATGCTTCATCTTCTACATTGTCAAATATGTTCCAAATATTTCCAATGTCTGTAAACAAGGCACTATTAAATTTTCCAAAAAGATTGTATCGTAGCTCTGCACTAAAGGCCAGTTTTAGGTTAGCTTCATTAAAGTCATTAATTCCTCCGCTACTTCCTGGGCCTAAACTATAAGGTTGCCACGCACGATTATCATTGGATCCGCCAGAAAAGTAACTTCTTGAGAAAGGAATACTTTTAGAATTTCCATACGGTATGGCAAGACCAGAGAAACTTCTAATAGCCACAATTTTTTTTCCGCTAAAAGTCCAATGTTTTATAAACTCAAATTCTCCTTTTATATATTGTGAAAACTCAACTTCAAAGAAGGTGTTGGCACCAGTTTGATTATCAAGTTGTTTAGATGCTCTTGCAAGAATTGCTAATAGGTTTCCTGCCGATTCAATTTTGGTTTTATAAGAATAAAAATTATTGTCAAAAAATCCTTTACTAGTAGATTTTGAATAACTTAAACTTGTAGCAAAAATTAAGTTGTTTTCTGTCAATCTTTTTCTGCGTTCTTCAATACTTCTTATGGTTTTTAAATCTTCTGGTGATGGATTTATAGTTGGGTTGCTGCCTAAAACATCATTTATAAATCCGTTTGTTCCATATTCTATTTTTAGTTTATTGTTTTCAAAATAGGTTTGATCTGCACCATAATTGGTTGCTAAAATAGTAAGAACATTATAGGACGATTGATAAATATTAAAGTAATTTCCAATATTCACGTTTTTTACAAACTGTACATTTAAAATGTCAAATCGAAACGAAGTATTTTTCTTTGGTGTCCAATTGTAAGAAAATGTACTTGTAAAGTTTTGTTTGTCTAATCCAATATTTCTTTGTTTCGCAAATCCTACACTGAATAAAGTTGAAGGAATCATGCTCTTAGCAATAATTTTTTCTGTATTGAAAGGAAAAAATATTCTAGGAAAATTCAACTTAGCATCAATACCAATTTCAGAAATATTGAAAAAATTATTGTTAGGATTTGCTAAATCTCTAGATGCACCTACATTTCCTCTAAAACCAATTTCAAACGTCTCTGCTCCATTAAACACATTTCGTATTCCTAATGATGTATTTCCCGATATTCCAAAATCCTGAATGTTAGAGTGCGTAAAATCTACCGATGCACCATAAGTATATTTTTTTCTGGGTGTTAAAAAAATAGAAGCTATCAATTTAGAATCGTCTTTAGGGTCAATTTGATATTGAATAGTTGGGTAATTAAAGACTTTTAAATTGCTTAAATATTTAGTAGTTAGCCCAGAATTATTGTCAGAATAAAGACTTCCTTTGGTTATAAAAACAGCATCTGTAATTGCTTTGGGACGGTATTTTATCTTTTTTTCTGCATATAAAATAAAGTCTTTATAGGCCAAGCTGTCTTTTATTTCAATTGTGTTTTTACTTGGTGAATGGTCTGTATATATGGCAACTTTACTTATTTTATACAACTTGAAAGGAGCAGTTTTAGTAGTGTCATTTTCCCTATAAGAATAATTTTTAACAATCAATTTTACATTAACTTTTTTAGATGTGTTTATGGTGTCTAATGAATAAGTAATGTAGTTTTGCTGAAAAAGATAGGCACCATTATTTCTAAAATCAGAAGTGATTCTACTTCTTTCATTATTTAGATTTTCTGTTTCATATTGTTTTCCTGTTTTAACAAATGAATTTGCTTTTCTTCTTTGATACAACGAATCTAATGCAGTGGTTTCTATTGTGCTTTTTAAACTGTCAATAATGTAGGGTTTGTTAAGTGCAACACTATATTTTAAATTTGTTTTTTTAAGTTCAGTCGTGTCGTTACTATAACTTGCTTTTACATCGAAAAAACCCTTATTGTAATAATAGGATACCAATCGTTTTAATGATTTTTTTGTGCTTATAGTGTCAAAAATTACTGGTGCTTCTCCTGTTTTTTGTAAAAAATTACTAAATCCTGAGACCAAAAATGATTTGCCCAAACGATTAACTTGCTTTTTAGAGAGTAATTTTTCTAAATTTTTGCGTCGGTTTGGATTTTTATTTAACCATTTTGCATAAGAAGTATCGGCATTTTTCTTGGCTAAATTATATAAATTCAATCGCAAACGATAACCCAAAATGGTACTGTTAGGTTTTTGATACAACTGACTAAAGACGTTTTCATCTTTAGAATCCTTTTCATTAACGCTTATTTCATTTTTTACCAACAGCCGTTTTCCATTAGGAACACGTTTGGTCGCATTACAGCCAATAATAATAAGTCCTATTAAAATAAATAATGATATTTTTGTAATGCGATTTCTCAAGAGTTTCAAAATTTAATTCAAAAGTACATTTTTTTATGGTTAGTAAAAACCAAATAAAGCTAATAACTAGTTTGCAACAGAAAAAATACCGACAAATTCATCAATTGTTTATTGCCGAAGGTGCAAAGGTAATTCAAGAATTGCTTCAATCTAACTTTGAACTTGAACAATTGTTTGTTACCGATTCAATTTTTGAAAGTATAAATGTATCAAAAAAAATAGTTATTTCTGACGCCGATTTAAAGAAAATATCATGCTTATCTACACCCAATAATTGCTTGGCATTGTTTAAAATTCCAAAATCTAAACCTGTTTCTAATAAAGGATTGGTTGTGGCACTAGATGACGTTCGTGATCCAGGAAATTTAGGTACAATAATAAGGTTATGTGATTGGTTTGGAATAGAACAAATCATTTGTAGCGAACACACCGTAGATGTTTATAATCCTAAAGTTGTGCAGGCAACTATGGGTTCTATTTCTAGAGTTTCTATATCTTATGTAGATTTGGAATTGTACATTCAACAAAGTAAGTGTGCTGTGTTTGGAACTTTCATGGACGGAAAAAATGTGTACAAAGAAAATTTACCCAACCAAGGAATTTTAATTCTTGGTAATGAAGCCAATGGAATTTCTAATACTCTTGAAAAATTAGTTTCTAATAGGTTGGCAATTCCAAGATTTGGAAATTTAAAACAAACCGAAAGCTTAAATGTTGCTACTGCAACGGCAATTTTCTTAAGCGAATTTAAAAGAAAGGAGTAAAAATTGCTTTTTTAGTGAAAAGTAAAATTCACAAAAACGCCTCTAGATTTCATCGATCCAATGTTTCCTGTCCAAGGACTGTTTGGGTCGTTGTCACGAATTAATTCGTCATTCATACTAAAAACACCTCTTATAGAAGGAGAAAATTTAAAATATTCCAAATATAAATCAATACCAACACCAATCTGATAGTTTTGAGTCCATGGCTTTACCCTAAATCGTTGTTGATAATTATCGTCAATAGATTTAGAATTACTAGCAAGATTTAATGTTGCAGAAACACCACCAACTAAATAAGGCCTAACGTTTCCAACTCTCTTAGATGAAAATTTTAATAAAATAGGAAAATCAATATATGTAGATCGAACCTCTCTTTCTTTATCTATTTGTTTTGTAAATCCAGAGTAGGTTAAATTTCTCTGTGAATAGTATAATCCGGGTTCAAATCGTAAATTAATATATTCCTGTAACCTTAAATCACCAACTAAACCAACATTAAATCCGGTATTTCTTTTTACAAAAATGTCAACATCTGGAGTGTTGAGGTAGTCAATCTTGAAATCATAAGTATTAAAACCTAGGAAATATCCATAATAAATCCTTTTTTTATCGAAATTTTCTAGATTGATAATAGGATCTTTTGCAAATATGCCTTTTGATTGCGAATGGCTTTGCAAACTTAAAAGTAACAATAAAATATAAAACAGTCTTTTCATATTATTTTTTTGATGCCGAATAAATAGTAGCTACTCCAAATGTTTGTGGCATTGCTACAACATCTATAAACCCATTTTTTCTCAAAATATTGTTTAACGCTTCACCAAATGGAAAAACCGATGCCGATTCTGATAAATATCCATAGGCAACATTGTCTTTAGAAAAAAGTTTTCCAATGATAGGCAAAATATTTTTAGTGTAAAAACGATAACCTTGTTTGAACGGAGTTTTCACAGGATTGGAGGTTTCAAGAATTACAAAAATTCCGTTTGGTTTCAATACTCTCAAAATTTCTGTTAATCCTTTATCTAGATTTTCAAAATTTCTAATCCCAAAAGAAACTGTTATTGCATCAAAGTGATTGTCTGGAAAAGGCATGTTTTCGCTATCTCCAATAACCATGTCTATTATATGGTCTAGTTTTTTATCGGCAATTTTTTTTATACCAACTTCAAGCATTCCGGCAGAAATGTCTAATCCGATGATTTTCTTTGCCTTGGTTTGTGTCATTAAAATTGCTAAATCTCCTGTTCCTGTCGCAATATCAAGAATGTTTTCTGGATTTTTTGCTGCAACTAAAGCCAGTACCTTTTTACGCCATTTAATATCAATTCCAAAAGATATTACACGGTTCAATCCGTCATAATTTCCAGAAATGGCATCAAACATTTGGGTTACTTGCTCTTTTTTGCCTAGTGTAGAATCTTTGTAAGGTGTTATGTTTTTTGACATTTTTTTTGTGCAATTTTTAGGATGCAAAAGTACAAATAATAAAAGGCAAATAACAAAAAACAATCTCGAAGTTTTGGCACTAAAACTATCTTAGCAAACTAATTACTTCTTACTGTAAGTAAGATAATCAAAATCAAAATTGTGCTTTTCATCTTTAAAGTGTTTTTCTTCTAAAGTTAATTTCCAGTTTTGTAAATCTATTTCTGGAAAAAAAGCATCGGCTTCTGGACTAGCATGAACACGAGTTAGTTCAATTTTGTCAGCCAAATCTATAGATTGGGTATAAATTTGGGCACCACCAATAATAAAAATTTCTTCTTCTTTTGGAACAATTTCAATTGCTTTTTCAATAGAATTTACAACCAAACAACCTTCGGCAATATAATTCTTTTGGCGTGTAATGATAACATGCGTTCGATTGGGAAGCGGTTTAATAAAACTTTCAAAAGTTTTTCTTCCCATTATAATATAATGACCCGATGTTATTTGCTTAAATCGTTTAAAGTCGTCTGGTAAATGCCATACCAATTGGTTGTCTTTTCCTAGCGCATTGTTTTGGCCTGCAGCCGCAATAAGAGTAATCATTAAATTGTTTTTTTATTTTCGACTTCGTTTTTAAGTTGCTCTATTTTCTTTTCTTGCATGGTCATTAAACGATTTACTTGTTCTCGTTCCCAGTTTTTATTCATAAAACTATCGGTAATGAATACTTTTATAAAATGTAAAATAAAAATAAAAAACCATGCAGTGATAACCCAAATATACCAATTGATTGGTTCGCCAATATTCATCCATTTATTGACAATAAAGAGAAATATACTGCCCAAAAATAACATAACAAAATGAAAATATAACTTCTTTTTTTGCTTTATTCTTTTACGTGCATATTCATACATTTCGTGTTGCTCGGTTTCCATAAGTCGAAAATTTGAATTTAAAGGTACGCTTTTTTTTGAAAATATAAAAATGACAATTGGATATAATTTAGTAAGAAAACGTTTTCTTGTTTCAATATTCAAATTTAACTGCTTATAAATTAAGAATATAAAATTATTTTAGGTTCAATTTTAATAAAATAACAATTCTGCTGCGCAATGTTAAATGTGCATTTTTATTGCTTTACTTTGCGTCATTAATCTATAAATGAATTAGTTATGTCTATCAAGAAACAAGTTATAAAAACAAAACCAGTTGTTAAAGTTACCTTTTCAATTGAAGCAAAAGAAGCAAACACCGCAGCAGTAATAGGTGATTTCAATAATTGGAATCCGGCCGAAGGTGAATTATCAAAATTAAAAAACGGAACTTTCAAGGCAGTTTTTGAATTGCCAAAAGATAATTCGTTCGAATTTAAATACCTTGTTGATGGCGCTTTTGTAAACGAGCCAGAAGCTGATAGTTTCCGTTGGAACGAATTTGCTAATGCAGAAAATAGCGTTTTGGAAGTATAAAATTTAGTTTTAGTTTGTATTAAAATCCGTTTGACATTTTGTTGAACGGATTTTTTTATCTCGTAAAGTCAAGCTGTATAGGAATACTGAAAGAACATCTTACTTTTCTGCCTTTTTGTAATGCAGGTTTCCATTTGTCGTAACTTGTTAATATTCTTATTGCCTCATTATCTAATTCTGTTCCTAGACTTTTAATGATTTTTGGCTCTATAATTTCACCTTCTTTATCGACAACGAAAGATACTACTATCTTGCCTTTTATTTTATTCTTGTACGCACTATTTGGTGCGCTAAAATTGTTTGCAATGTATTTGTAAAAATGCCCCATTCCCTTAACTGGCTCTGGTTTTACCTCTAAAATTGAATATTCATTTTTAGTACCGTCAGATTCTGTACTAATTCCTGATACTAATTCTCCATCAGAATAAATTTCTTCATAACTAAAAGTACCTTTTAATGATTTTCCTGACCATTTACCTACTTTATAGCCGTTTTTGTAGTTTCCGTTATCTTCGTAATATTCATTTTTAAAACCTACTGAACCATTTCCATCACTTACAATTTTTTCTCCTTTTTCATTCCAGTAATTTATCATCTTGAAGTGTTTTCCAGTAGAAAAATAATTACTATCAAATTTACCTTCCTCTTTTAATTTTCCATCCTCATACCAGCTATATGTTTTACCATTTTGCTTCTTGTTTTCATAAGGTATTGAAGAACTTTTATTTCCATTCTCATAGTAACTAATTTCTTCTCCTATTACGTAACCTCCATCTTTTCCTGATAAAGTTTTTTCTTCTTTTACTTTACCGCTTTTGTAAAGTGTTAAGTATTTGTATTCCGTTTTTTCTAAATAATAGTCTTTTACAATTTTTGTATAATATTGGTTTTCTAGGGTAACTTCATTTTGTAATGAATCCAAATAAATAATTTTATCATTTGATTTTTGGCCAAAGGAAACTTTAGAAATAAGTAAAAAGAAGAGAATAATTTTTTTCATAAAATGAATGTTAAACCGCAACAATTCCTTTTATATGCGGATGCGGATCGTAATTTTCTAGGGTGAAATCTTCAAATGTAAAATCAAAAATAGTCTTCACATTTGGATTTAAAATCATTTTTGGAAGTGGTTTTGGTTCACGAGATAATTGTAATTCTAATTGCTCAAAATGATTGTTGTAAATATGTGCGTCGCCAAAGGTGTGAATGAATTCGCCTACTTGTAAATCACAAACTTGTGCAATCATCATGGTGAATAAAGCGTAAGATGCTATGTTGAATGGAACGCCAAGAAAAATATCGGCACTTCGTTGGTACAATTGACAGGATAATTTTCCTTCTGAAACATAAAATTGAAAGAAAGCGTGACATGGAGGCAAAGCTACTTTTCCGTTTTCGATATTTTCTGCAAATGATTTGGTCGTATCTGGTAAAACCGAAGGATTCCAGGCAGAAACCAACATGCGTCTGCTGTTAGGATTGGTTTTTAAAGTGTCAATTAATTCTGTAATTTGATCAATTTCTTCACTGTTCCAATTGCGCCATTGGTGACCGTAAACTGGACCTAAATCGCCATTTTCGTTTGCCCAATCGTCCCAAATTTTAACGCCGTTTTCTTTTAAATAACCAATATTAGTAGCGCCTTTCAAGAACCAAAGTAATTCGTAAACAATAGATTTTAAATGCAACTTTTTAGTAGTTACCATAGGAAAACCTTCTGCTAAATTAAAACGCATTTGGTAGCCAAAAACACTTTTGGTTCCGGTGCCAGTTCGATCGCCTTTTTGAGTTCCGTTTTCTAAAACGTGTTTTACTAAATCGTGGTATTGTTTCTTTTGCTTAGGTTTAAAAGTTTCGGGTTTCGGGTTTCGAGTTTTTGGTAGCGGGTTTCTAACTCGTAACCCGAAACTCGGAACATTCAAACTGTTTACGACTCTCGTTTAGAAATTTCGTCTCTAATTCGTGCTGCTTTTTCGTAGTCTTCTTCTTGAACTGCCATTTCTAGAAACTCATGAAGTTCTGATAAACTAAATTTGTTGTATCCTTCATTTGATTTTTGATCATCAGATTCCATGCCAAAGGTTTCTGGAGTTGAAAGTACGCCTTCATCTTCATTGTTTTCAGTTTCTGATGGATTGGCGTTTAAATAAATTCCAGCTTTGTCTAGAATGTTTTTATAGGTAAAAATTGGTGCTTGAAAACGTAATGCCAAAGCAATAGCATCTGAAGTTCTCGCATCAATTATTTCTTCAATTTTATCTCTTTCGCAAATGATGCTTGAGTAAAAAACACCATCAACCAATTTGTGAATAATAACTTGTTTTACAACGATGTCAAATCTATCGGCGAAACTTTTAAATAAATCATGGGTTAATGGACGAGGTGGTTTTATTTCTTTTTCTAGAGCGATTGCAATAGATTGTGCTTCGAATGCTCCAATAACGATTGGTAGTTTTCGTTCGCCATCAACTTCGTTCAAAATTAATGCGTAGGCACCATTTTGAGTTTGACTGTAAGATATTCCTTTTATTGTTAGTTTTACTAAACTCATATTATATTGTTTTGACACAAAGGCGCAAAGTCACTAAGTTTCTTGTTTTTATGAATGTGTATTGAAAACTGATTTCTATTCAATACAGTTTGCTATTTAGCCCTGATAGGAGTGGAAATCCTTTTAAATTGGTCATTGAGGTTCTCGCAATGACCAATTTAAAAGATTGCAACGGATAGCAGGAATTGCGACTGCAAAGTAACAAAAAAGTTTCGCTTCTAAAAATGGATTTATGAAAAAAGCTACCTAAAATTTCTTTAGATAGCTTTTTCAAATTTGAGTTAGTTATATTTTTAGCTATTACTAGCTTTAAATTCTTTTAATTTAGCGGTTAAACGCGGTACAATATCGAAAGCATCGCCAACAATTCCGTAATCGGCAACTTTAAAGAAAGGTGCTTCTGGATCACTGTTGATTACAACTTTTACTTTAGATGAATTGATACCAGCAATGTGTTGGATTGCTCCAGAAATTCCTACAGCAATGTATAAATTAGTTGCTACTGGTTTTCCTGTTTGTCCAACGTGTTCGCTGTGAGGACGCCATCCAAGATCTGAAACTGGTTTAGAACAAGCAGTTGCAGCTCCAAGAACTGATGCTAATTCTTCTAGCATTCCCCAATTTTCTGGACCTTTTAATCCGCGACCACCAGAAACTACTACATCGGCATCAGCAATGGTAACTTTTCCTGTTGTTTTTTCTACAGATTCTACTTTTACGTTAAAATCGGCATCGTTTAAAGTTGGAGCAAAATCTTCTTGAGATAATGATGAAGAAGTTTCAACTAATCCGAAAGAGTTTTTACCAATTGATAATACTTTTACATCAGTAGAAATTTCTGTAATATTGAAAGCTTTGTTCGAAAAAGCAGTTCTTTTTACTTGAAATGGTGAAGTTGAAAGTGGTAAACCAACAACATTGGATGCAAATCCAGCTTCTAATCCAACAGCAACAAGTGGTGCAAGATATAAACTGTCTGTTGTTGAAGAAAGTACAATTACTTTTGAGTTTTCTTTTTGAGCAGCTTGTTTTACCACATCTGCGTATGCTTTGGCGTTAAAGTTGGCTAATTTATCGTTAGTTACTTTCAAAACTTTGTCTACACCATAGTTTGCTAATTCCGCAACATCTCCTGCATTAACCGTTACTGCTGTTACAGTTGTGCCAAGTGATTGGGCTACTTTTTTTGCATAGGATGCCAATTCAAAAGCTACTTTTTTGAATTTTCCGTCTGCTGATTCTGCATATATTAATAATGACATAATTTTTAGTTTAAGAGTTTAAAAAAAGTTTAAAAGTTTAGTTCTGAGAATGAACACTTTAAACTGAACACTGATTACTAGATTACCTTCGCTTCGTTGTGTAATGCGCTAATTAATCCGTCTATATCGTCTGCAGAAAATAATTTTACTGCCGATTTAGCTGCTGGTTTTTCAAATTTTACTGCTTTAGTTTCTACCGAAGCTGCAATTGGATCAAGAACCGTTAATACTTTAGTTCTTGCCGTCATAATTCCTCTCATGTTTGGTATGCGAAGGTCTTTTTCTTCCACCAAGCCTTTTTGTCCACCAATTACTAATGGAAGTAAAGCTGCGATTATTTCTTTTCCACCATCAATTTCTCTAGATGCTTTAGCAGAAGTTCCTTCTACAGTAAGTTCTGTGCAAGAATTTACAAAATTGTAGTTTAATAATCCTGCTAACATTCCTGGAACCATTCCACCATTGTAATCTAATGATTCTTTTCCGCAAATGACTAAATCATAATTTCCAGATTTAGCAACTTCAGCTAGTTGTTTTGCAACATAAAAACCATCCGTTGCTGGAGTGTTTACACGAATTGCTTCGTTTGCGCCAATTGCTAATGCTTTTCTTAGCGTTGGTTCAGTATCGGCACCGCCAACATTTACAACTGTTACCGTTGCACCTTGTTGTTCTTGAAACCAAATGGCTCTTGTTAACCCAAATTCATCATTAGGATTGATAACATACTGAACACCATTGGTATCGAATTCTGAATCGTCATTGACGAAGTTAATTTTGGAAGTAGTATCAGGCACGTGGCTGATGCAAACTAATATTTTCATTTTATATAAATTAAAAGATTTTTCAGATTGTAAAAGTATAAAATATATTTCAGATATTTATATGCGCGCATACTATTTTTTTTAAAAAGTTCAGTATTATATCGATTTCGTTGGTGATGATTTCTCAAATTGACATATTTTAAGATAAATGGAGCTTATTTGTTTGTTTTTTCCTATTTTTAAAAAATATATACTAAAGTATGAAATGTATTATCGTTGATGACGAAATTCTGAATTTGAAAAATTTAGAAATTATTTTGACTGAAAATTTTCCAGAAATTACCGTTTTGGGTATGTTTCAAAATGTTGCTGATGCTAAAATATTTTTAGAAAATAATTTAATTGATTTACTATTTTTAGATATTTCAATGCCAATTGAAGATGGTTTTGATTTGCTAGAACATTTTCCAAGGCGAAATTTTCAAACTATTTTTGTTACAGCTCATGAGGAATATGCTATTAAAGCCTTGCGAGTTGGTGCTATTGATTATATCTTAAAACCTATTTTGTTATCAGAATTGAAAACAGCGATAGAAAGCGTTAAAGCAGTATTAAAAATTGATAAAAGTGCACAAGAAAATACTATTACTTTAAATTATGAAGGAGGAAAATCGATAGTTGCTATTGCCGAAATTCAATACTTGAAAGGATTTGACAACCTTACAATGATTTATATGACCAGAAACAGAAAGATTATGGTTTCTAAAACATTAAAACATTTTGAAGAAATTTTACAACAAGATTTTTTCAGAATTCATAAATCATTTTTAGTAAATTTAAAATATGCATCCAAGATTTTATCGCGTGAAGCCTTATTTTTAGAATTAAATGATGGAACACAATTGCCAATTTCAAGAAGAAATTACAAACCTTTGAACGATGTTTTAAAAAAGTAATTTAATAATGAATAAGTCAATAGTATTGTTTTTTTTGCTAATTTATTCGGTATTGAATGCACAAATTCAGTACAAATTTAGCCATTTTACTACAGATGATGGCTTGCCAACTAATTCAATATATTCAATTTCAGAGGATAAAAGTGGTAATTTAGTTTTAGGAACAGACAACGGATTGACTTTTTTTAATGGAAACGATTTTAAAACTTTGAATGTAAAAGATGGTTTGATAAATCCATATATTGTTGCTGTTTTTACTGATCTAAAAGGTGTAGTTTGGTTAATAAATTACAATGGTAAACTTCAAAAATTTGAAAACAATAAAATTAGTTCAACCTCAATATTTACTAATCAAACCAATGCTTTTTTAAATACTAAAGATAATTTGTATTTGTACACAATGCAAAACAGATATTCTAATAAAACGTATTACTACAATTGCATTACTAAGTATAATTGGAATCTTGAAAAGCCTGAAGGAAATGTTTTTAAATCTTCGAGAATTGCACCACCAATTTTGGTTCAGGATAATGAAGAAATAAAATTGGAAGCTAATTTTCTTATTTATAAAAATAAAAAAGTTCCTGTTCCAAAAGATGTTTCTTTCCTTCATAAAGTAATTTTTAGAAAAAATGATGTCTGCTTGTTAGATGAAAATTATTTATTTATTTCGGATTTTAAAGGTGAAATTATTCAAAAAATTAAACTTCCAAATTCACTTTCTGAGAATATAATCTACAAATATGATTTTGTCGTTGATAAGCAAAACAATTGTTGGTTAAACCTTCAAAACAAAGGACTTTTTATTTTAAAAAATAATAAATGGATTGCGATAAATGAAAATTTAGAATTGAATGCAACGGATAATATTAACTTCTTATTTTGTGATTCCAAGGGTAAAATGTGGATTGCAACCAACGAAAAAGGACTTTTTTGTATTGCAAATACAGCAATTTCGTATTATCAGTTTCCCAACGAGAACAATTTCTTTAACGGATTTGCCATTGCTGCCGATACTAAGTCGTTGTTTGTTTCTTCCAAATTCTGTTTGTATGATTATAAAAATGAGGTGTTAAATTTATTAAAAAAATCAAATTCTGAAATTAAAATTGACACGTATAATTCGGTTCCGATTTTTTATCTTGCGATGCAGCAGAGTACAAAATGGGATTCCAATTTAAAGATGTTGTTAGTTCAAGGCCGACAATTATTGAAATATGATTTAGGAATTAGTTATTCTTTAAATGGTACAAATTCTATTTCAATAAATAAAAATAAAAAGCAGATAAACTCTAACATTAAAGAGAAAATTAAAAATGTTGTTTTCTATAAAAATGATTATTATTTCAATAATTCAGAAAAGATAACCATTAGAACTTTTGACCAAAACAAGTTTGTAATAAAGCGTGTTTTAAAGTTAAATAGTAAGGGTTATATTCAAGATTTTGCCTTTGTTAAAGATACTATGTGGATTGCTACAGAAGGCAAGGTTTATAAAACATTTCATGAAAAAGTTGTTGATAGTATTTCAATGATAAATGGAACAAAAGTTGAAAACGTGAACAAAATAAAAGTAAGTAATGATGTTGTTTTTTTGTGTTCCAATTCGGGTTTATTTATTGTTAAAAATAGAAAAAATAGGGTTGTAAACAAGTATAATTTATTGCCCAATAATGAAGTTTATAATGTAGCATTATTTGATAATGAATTATTGGTTGCAACTAAAGATGGATTGGCTAAAATTGCAACTAGTTTAATTTTTGCTGCTACCGAAAAGCCAAAGTTAGATTTGTATTATAAAGAAATAATTGCAACCAAAATAGTTTCGCCATCCAAACAAGAATTGATTAAAATAGAATTGCGAATTCAGAATTTCAATTCTGTTAAGAATCAAATAATTCAGTTTAAAATTGACGATTTGAATTGGGTTACAACACAAAATAAATTTCTTAATTTTCAATCTTTGTCTTATGGAAATCACGCACTTTCTGTTAGAGTAAAAGATGTAAATTCTAGTTGGACTACTAAAACCATTTCTATTCAAAAAGAATATCCTTTTTATTTAAAATGGTGGTTTATTCTAATAGCAAATTTAGTTGTTTTAGCAATCATTTTTTTAGTATACCAACACCAAATTAAAAAAATAAAAGCTAAAAAACAGCTCGAAATTGACGCCAATAATCGTGTTGCCGAACTACGCCAAAGTGCATTATCTGCTATGATGAATCCACATTTTGTTTTTAATTCTCTCAATGCTATTCAGTATTTTGTAAATAGCAATCAAAAAGAAAAAAGTAGTGAACATTTAGGTAAACTATCACGATTGGTTCGGTTATTTTTATCGCAAGCTTCCGAGCCATTTATTAGTTTAGAAGACGAGATAAACCGATTAAAATTGTACGTTGAACTGGAGCAAACTAGATTTGAAAACTTTGATTTTATTGTTACCATTGATTCAGAAATTGATAAAAAAAACAGTAAAATCCCTAACATGATTGTGCAACCATTTATTGAGAACGCTATACTTCACGGCGTTTCACATTTAAAAGAAAAAGATGGGAAAATAGATTTAAATTTTAATTTAAGAAATGATGTTTTAATGATAGAAGTAATCGATAATGGATTTGGAATTACTTCAAATAAATTAAAAAACGATACACATATTTCTAAAGGAATTTCTATTATTACTGAGCGAATTGAAATTTTGCAACAGTCTTATCCTAAAAAAACCTTTTCTATAACTCAAGAAACTGCCTTTAAAGATGTTTTACGTAAAGGTCATAAAGTGACTATTGTAGTTACAATTTCAGACTAAAAACTGCCTTTTTTTACCGCTTTCTAATTAAAACCTACCGTTGCCTAATTGTTTTAGGTGGCGGTTTTTGTTTGGTGTAATTTTACTTTTAATTAAATTCCCAAATTATGAAAACTAAATTACTTTTTCTATTCCTTGCTGTAAATTTTTTACAAGCACAATTTACTCCAATTACTAATGGAACTTTTAATTCTAATGTAAATGGATGGAGTATTACTGGGTTTACTACTAATTCTAGCTCAGGAACTCCAGTTCTTACTGAACATCCAGAATATTGGGGAGTATCTTACAATACTGATATTGGAAACGGAAGTGGTCATTTAAGAATTGATAATTTAACTCCATATTCAAATGGTCAAGAGTTTATATTAAAATCACCAGCTTTTCATGTTGATGCTTCAAAAGACTATTTTTTAAAATATGATATTTACCATTATCAGTTTGATATGATGATGGGAGGATTACAGCCTATGGGAGGATTCTCAACAGTAAAGATTAAAAAAGTCTCTGATAACTCTGAGGTTTTTCCTTCAATAGTTGGATATACATCTCAGTTGTATTTACCTAATGGCTTTGATGCAAATAAGCATGGTATCTACAATTTTACATCAAGTGAAGATTACTATATTGAGTTTAGAGGTTTAAATTCAAACAATGCCAATTTTCATATAGACAACGTTGGTTTTGAAGACGCTTTTGTTACTAAAGTTCAAAACTCACAATGCGGATCTACACTGAATGTTATTAATGATCAAATTCTTGCCGATAATGTTGCCGTTGCACAAGGTTATAGAATTAAAGCTACCAACTTGTCTAGCGGTCAAGTACAATATATTGACAAACCTACAAGAGCTTTCAGAATTACAGATTTTCCTGGATATAAGTACAATACATCATATAAAATAGAAATCGCACTTAAAAAAAATAATGTTTGGCTCACTTATTACGGTTTGCCTTGCACTATTACTACGCCAACAATTACTACTCAGGTTCAAGCATCGCAATGTAACTCAACCATTGCTGTAATTACAGATTATATTAACGCAGATATTGTCTCTTTTCCTACAACTTACCGATTCAAGATTACCGATCAAACTACAGGATTATCACAAACTATTGATAGAATATTAAAGAATTTCTCCCTGAATATGTTTCCTGCTGCTTCAATAAAGTATAGCACAACATATAATGTAGAGGTAGCAGTTAAAAATACAGATGCAACTTTTATGCCTTTTGGTCCAGTTTGTACTATAACTACACCAAATTTTCCAACTACACAATTGCAACCGTCTCAATGCAATTATTTGGTAGCTAATAAGTTTGAATATCTTTTAACTCCAGTTGTTTCTGGTGCAACTAAATATAGATTTAGACTTACCAATGCTGCGTTAAGTTATAGTGCGACGTTAGATAGAACTTTAAATAAATTTTCGCTAAATCAATTTTCAGGAATTTCTACTTCATCAAGTTATGATGTAGATGTAAGTCTAGAAATTGGTGGAGTTTTTGGTCCTTATGGTCCAGTTTGTTCAATAACGAGTCCTTCAGTTTTAAGACAGATAAATCCAAATATTAAAGACAGCACTATTGAATTTTCGGCGATTGCTTATCCAAATCCATTTGCAGAAAATTTTAAACTAGAACTTAATGGTCTAAGCAACAGTGAAATTCTAATTAAAGTTTATGATATGTTTGGTAAACTAGTTGAAACCATAAATGGTGATAGTGATCATGTTTCTAATATTGAGCTTGGAGCTTCCTACACTTCAGGAATTTATAATGTTGTGGTATTTCAAGATGAAAATCAAAAAATAATGAGATTGATAAAAAAATAAATACAAAGGTAAACCATTATAAACCATCATTTAATTATTTTTAATTTGTGATGGTTAAAAGTTAAAAAATAATATTTTAAAATTAGTTTAGTTGGTTTGTTTAAAGCGATGATGTTCTCGTCGCTTTTTTAATTTGCATAAAGCAATTACAACGTTTTCGTTAAAAACAAAATGGCTTATTTACTAAAACAAATTATAAAATAGCTCCAAAAAATTAATTTATCATTTTTAATTTTTACTTTTGCGTTTCATAAAATTTATATAAAGAAATTTCTATATGAGAACAATACAGTTTAGAGAAGCTATTTGTGAAGCAATGAGTGAAGAAATGCGTCGCGATGAATCAATATATTTAATGGGTGAAGAAGTTGCCGAGTATAACGGAGCTTACAAAGCCTCAAAAGGAATGCTTGACGAGTTTGGTCCGAAAAGAGTTATTGATACTCCAATTGCCGAACTTGGATTTGCAGGAATAGCGGTTGGATCTGCCATGAACGGTTGTCGACCAATTGTAGAATACATGACTTTCAACTTTTCATTAGTTGGAATTGATCAAATTATAAATAATGCTGCTAAAATGCGTCAAATGTCGGCAGGACAATTTCCTATGCCAATGGTTTTTCGTGGGCCAACAGCATCTGCAGGACAATTAGGAGCAACACACTCTCAGGCTTTTGAAAACTGGTTTGCAAATACTCCTGGTCTAAAAGTGGTAGTTCCATCTACAGTATATGATGCCAAAGGTTTATTAAAAGCAGCAATTCGTGATAACGATCCAGTTATTTTCATGGAAAGCGAGCAAATGTATGGCGATAAAGGAGAAGTTCCAGACGGAGAATATATTATTCCGCTTGGAGTTGCCGATATAAAAAGAGAAGGAACAGATGTAACAATTGTTTCTTTTGGAAAAATAATTAAAGAAGCTTTTATTGCAGCAGATGAATTGGCTAAAGAAGGAATTTCTTGTGAAATTATCGATTTAAGAACCGTTCGTCCAATGGATTATGATTGTATCATTAATTCGGTTAAAAAAACAAACCGTTTGGTAGTTCTTGAAGAAGCTTGGCCATTTGCAAGTGTAGCTTCAGAAATAGCTTATATGGTTCAAGATAAAGCATTCGATTTTCTTGACGCACCAGTTCAAAGAATTACAACTGCCGACACACCAGCACCATATTCTCCAACTTTATTAAAAGAATGGTTGCCAAATGCTTCTGATGTTGTTAAAGCTGTCAAAAAAGTAATGTACAAATAAGATAATCTATTATATTTGAAGCTTCATCAGAGAAAATTTGATGAAGCTTTTTTTTTACCAATTTATCAACGAATATCCTTATGTTTAAAAAACTACTTTTTCTGCCTTTATTATTGCTTGTTTTTGCACAGGCTACTTTCTCTCAAACCAAAGTTAGTGGTGTAGTTGTTGATAAAAAAAATCAACCAATTTCTTATGCAAATATAGTTTTTAAAGGTTCTAATGAAGGAACCGTAAGCGATGAAAACGGAAAGTTTTATATAGAATCAGCCAAGAATTATTCGGCTATTGTGGTAGCTTTTATGGGTTATACTACTAAAGATTTCGAATTAGATAAATCAGTTACCTACAACTTAAAATTACAACTTAACGAAGAAGAAGTACTTCAAGAAGTAGTAATTTATAACGGAAAAACATCCAAAAAAAACAATCCTGCTCTAGATATTCTTAGAAAAATTTGGGAACGAAAAAGAAAAAACGGACTTAGAATGTTTGATCAGTACCAATATGAAAAATATGAAAAGGTAGAATTTGATTTAAACACTATCGATAGCGCTTTCATGAAGCAAAAAATTTTTAAAGGAATGGAATTTGTTTTCAATAAAGTCGATACATCCAAAGTAACAGGAAAAACCTATTTGCCAATTTTTATCAACGAATCTATGTATGACGTTTATGGCGATAATAAATTAAAAAAAGAAAAATCTATAATAAAAGCCAATAAAAACTCAGGATTAGGTAATGGTGACGGTGTAAATACATTTATAAAAGATTTATATAACGATTACAATATCTATAATAATCACCTTACTTTTTTTGATAAAAGTTTTACAAGCCCATTATCTACAACAGGAATTGACGTTTATAATTATGTACTTAGAGACAGCTCTTTTATAGACAATAAATGGTGTTATAATATTGTTTTTTATCCAAGACGAAAAAACGAATTAACATTTAAAGGAGATTTTTGGGTTAATGACTCCACATATGCTATCAAGACTATCAACATGGCAGTTTCTAAAAGTGCCAATATCAACTGGGTTAAAGATATTTACATCGAGCAAGAATTTGATGTAGTAAACGATTCTGTATTCTTGTTAACGCGCGATTATATGATGTCAGATTTTGCTTTAAACAAAAAAGAAGAATCTAAAGGCGTTTATGGAAAACGAACAACATTAGTTAGAAATCATAAATTTAACGAAATAAAACCAGACAAATTCTATAAAGAAGAAGTAAACTTTGTCGATAATGCAGTATATGCTAAAGAAGATGATTATTGGGAAAAAAATCGATTTGAAAAACTCAATAAAGACGAAATAGGCGTTTATAAAATGCTTGACACACTTAAAACAGTCAAGAAATTTAAACAAATGTACAATCTTGTCTCTATACTAGGAAGCGGATATATTCAAAAAGGACATATAGATTATGGACCAATCTTTTCAGCCTTCGGATACAATGAAGTTGAAGGAATACGACTAAGAGTAGGCGGAAGAACTTACTTTGGTCCAAATGATTTGTGGCGTTTACAAGGTTATACAGCCTACGGATTTGACGATAATAAATTTAAATATGGACTCTCTGGAAAATGGATGATCGACAAGAAAAACAGAATCATACTATCTGGAGGAAATAGAAGAGATATAGAACAAATAGGAGCAAGTTTAACTACAACCAACGATGTTTTGGGACGAAGCTTTGCCTCATCAAGTTTATTCAGCTCGGGTAGCAATGGCAAGTTAACTAATATCAATTTAACAACTGCAGCAATAGAAATTGAACCACTAAAAAATCTAATTATACAAACAGGATTTTCTTACAGAACACTCGAGTCGGCATCACCCATTTTTAGCTTAGATTATTTTTCAGACGATAGCCACACAACAACCAAAAACTCAGTAAAACAGTCAGAAGTAAACCTTCAAGTAGAATTCACACCCAAAAAGAAATCAGTAGGTTTTGGAGTAGAACGATTGAGTGTAGATAGCCCATACAGCAGGTTTTTTATTAATTATAGCCAAGGATTTAAAGGACTTCTAAACAGCGATTTCGACTACAGTAAACTCCAATTGTACTACAAGCAACCCATACTTATTGGGCCTTTAGGTAGAACAAATCTAACAATGGAATTGGGCAAAACTTACGGAAAAGTACCTCTAGGATTAATGAGCATAATACCAGGAAATCAAACCTATTTTATCATCGGAAACACCTTTAGTAACCTCAATTTTTATGAATTCGTGACAGATCAATACGCAACACTTCAATGGGAACACAATTTTCAAGGAAGATTGCTATCTCGAATTCCAATAATGAAAAAATTAAATTGGAGAGAAATAATAGGCGCACGAACCGTTTACGGAACAATTTCCGATCAAAATATACTGCTAAACGCTTCAGGATTAGCCTATAAAGCGCCAACGACACCCTATTTTGAATACAGCGTAGGAATAGGAAATATATTTAAAGTTTTTAGAATAGACGCCAGTTGGAGAGGAAATTACAGAGACATTCCAGGAACAAATAATTTCACCATTAAAGGAGAATTTGGGTTTTATTTCTAGAAGCCATTCCAGCTATCCACTACAAGTCCTCACCATAAAAAGTGATTTTCTATACCATAAAAGAGCTTCCTTTGGTCGCTTTTTTATGCCAAGAAAAGCTACTTTTTATCGTTCCGGGCTTTTCATTTCTATCTGGGCTAAACTATGCAACAAGCAATCACACATTTAATATCTATAGACCAAACCCTAAAATTTATTCTAGATAATTTTGGAAATCCAACCATCCAAAAACGTCAAGAAGGATTTGCCTCAATGTGTCACATCATTCTAGAACAACAAGTCTCTATTGCATCTGCCAAAGCATGCTATCTAAAAATCGAAAAACATTTTGAAACAATAACACCAATAAAAATTTACAATTGCAATGATCTAGAGCTAAAAGATTGTGGCGTTTCGAGACAAAAAATAATTTATCTTAAAGATTTAGCCGCAAAAGTTATTGCCAAACAAATAGAATTCGAAACCTTCTCCTCCAAAACAGAACAACAAATTCGTGCCGAACTAATAACAATAAAAGGAGTTGGCAATTGGTCTATAGAAGTATACCTTATGTTTTGCCTACAATCTCCAGATATAATTCCGCTTGGTGATATAGCAATAAAAAACACATTAAAAGAATTATACAATTGCCAATCCCAAGAGGAAATGCAGGTTTTGTCTAACAGCTGGAAGCCCTACAGGACTTTTGCTTCCTACACAATATGGCATTATTATTTAGAAAAAAGACTCAAGATTAAGCCGAAGCAAACTAAAACTAAATAAAATTTAAATCTATATTATTTAAAAATTTTTGCGTCTAAACTGTATTTTCCTGGACCAGTAAAAAACAATCCTAGATAAATTATAAAATACACAAAGGGAGTATTAAATTCGTATCCATTGTCACCTTTATTTAAAATCGAAAAAGGAAAAATTACAAGAAAAATATAAGCCATCGTAAAAAGTAGCGGAATCAAACTCAACCTAGTAAATAAGCCAAGAACCAATAATAAACTGCAAAATAACTCTGCGAAAATAGTCAATGCCAAAGGAAAAGATCCGTTCATTCCCAAGAAGCTTACATTTTTAGCCCAAAAATCAGAATGTGACATTTCATCAAAATGAATTAATTTTTCATAACCATAAAATGCCATTAAAACTCCAATTATTAGTCTAACAAGCAATAGACCAAAGTCAGTATTGATTGGCTTAAAGGATAATAAGTTTAGTTTATTCATGTTGTTTGTCAATTTTAAATTATCTTAATTTTAGATAGATTTTGTTAATAACTATACAAAATTAGCACATTTATTTTTATAAAATCATTCAAGTTGCAGAAGTTCTTAAAATTTTGTTATTTTTGCCTCCGATAAAATTTATAATAAAAATTATATTTATGGAATCAATTATGATTTATGTGCCAATAATAATGGCAATCATTGGTTTGCTTTTTATGGCAATCAAAAGATCTTGGGTGCTAAAACAAGACGCTGGAGATGGAAAAATGAAAGAAATTTCAGATTATATCTACGAAGGTGCTTTGGCTTTCCTTAAAGCAGAATACCGTTTGTTAGCAGTTTTCGTACTTATTGCAAGTGTGGTTTTAGCTGGTATCACGTTCTTGCCAGGAGTTAAAACACATTTATTAATTGTTGTTGCATTTGTTTTTGGCGCTTTCTTTTCGGCTTTAGCTGGAAATATGGGTATGAAAATCGCAACTAAAACTAATGTAAGAACTACACAAGCCGCTCGTACTAGTTTACCACAAGCACTAAAAGTATCTTTTGGTGGTGGAACAGTAATGGGATTAGGAGTTGCTGGTTTAGCAGTTTTAGGTTTGACAGGTTTCTTTATTATATTGTACAACCTTTTCATGGGTGGTGCTTGGACGAACACAGAAGACATGACTAAGTTATTAGAAACTCTTGCTGGTTTCTCTCTTGGTGCAGAATCTATCGCTTTATTCGCAAGAGTTGGTGGTGGTATTTATACTAAAGCTGCCGATGTTGGTGCCGATTTAGTTGGAAAAGTTGAAGCTGGAATTCCAGAAGATGATCCAAGAAATCCTGCTACAATTGCAGATAACGTTGGAGATAACGTAGGTGATGTTGCTGGTATGGGTGCCGATTTATTCGGTTCTTATGTAGCAACTGTTCTTGCCGCTATGGTTCTTGGTAACTATGTTATTAAAGATATGGGCGGAATTATTGCTGATGCTTTTGGCGGAATTGGACCAATATTGTTGCCAATGTCAATCGCAGGTTTCGGAATTCTATTCTCTATCATAGGAACAATGTTAGTGAAAATAACTAGCGATGATGCTAAAGAAGCTCAAGTTCAAAAAGCATTAAATATCGGAAACTGGGTTTCTATTTTATTAACCGCTGTTGCTTGTTTCTTCTTGGTTAAATGGATGTTGCCTGCAACAATGAAGATGACTTTCTTTGGTGAAGGTTTAAAAGATATTTCTTCAATGAGAGTTTTTTATGCTACTCTAATCGGATTATTTGTTGGTGGAGCTATTTCATCAGTAACCGAATATTATACAGGTTTAGGTACAAAACCAGTTTTGGCAATTGTACAAAAATCATCTACCGGTGCAGGAACTAACGTTATTGCTGGTCTAGCTACTGGTATGATTTCTACATTCCCAACCGTTTTATTATTTGCCGGAGCAATCTGGTCAACATATGCCTTAGCAGGATTTTATGGAGTTGCTCTTGCTGCTTCTGCAATGATGGCTACTACTGCAATGCAATTAGCAATCGACGCTTTCGGACCAATTTCTGATAACGCTGGTGGAATTGCTGAAATGAGCGAATTACCTAAAGAAGTTCGTACTCGTACAGATATCTTGGATTCAGTTGGTAACACAACTGCTGCAACAGGAAAAGGTTTTGCAATCGCTTCTGCTGCTTTAACATCGTTAGCTTTATTTGCTGCCTATGTAACTTTTACAGGAATTGATGGTATCAATATCTTCAAAGCTCCAGTATTAGCAATGTTATTTGTTGGTGGAATGATTCCTGTAGTTTTCTCTGCTTTAGCAATGAACTCTGTGGGTAAAGCTGCAATGGATATGGTTTATGAAGTACGTCGTCAGTTCAAGGAAATTCCAGGTATTATGGAAGGAACCGGAAAACCAGAATATGCTAAATGTGTTGATATTTCTACAAAAGCAGCATTACGTGAAATGATGTTACCAGGAATAATGACCATTGGCTTCCCAATTGCAATTGTTCTTTTAGGAAAATTAGTTTATGGTGATAACAATATGTTAATCGCAGAAATGTTAGGTGGTTATATGGCTGGAGTTACTGTTTCTGGTGTGCTTTGGGCTGTGTTTCAAAACAACGCTGGTGGTGCTTGGGATAATGCTAAAAAATCATTCGAAGCTGGAGTTATGATTAATGGTGAAATGACTTTCAAAGGTTCTGATGCGCATAAAGCGGCTGTAACTGGAGATACTGTTGGAGATCCGTTTAAAGATACTTCTGGACCATCTATGAATATCTTAATAAAATTAACTTGTTTAATTGGATTAGTAATTGCTCCAATATTAGGAAGCGGTAACCATTCCGATGTTGCTGATAAAGCCGCTTGTTGTGCAACGGATGCTAAAACTGAAAATTCAGCTGTAACATCTAAATGTGATATGTCTAAAATGGCAACAATGACCAAAGACGAATGTGCAGCAATGTGCGACGAAAAAGGTTGTAATGCTGAAGAAAAAGCAGAATGTATGTCTCACTATGATGCCAATGGAAACTTTGTAAAGAAAACATCTTGCGTAGATATGACAGCAAGTTCAAAAACATTGACTAAAGATGTTAGAGTTGAAATTACAAACACCGATGGAAAAGCTAAAGCTACTGTTACAACTAATGTTAATGGTACTTCTGCTACTCAAACTTTTGAAGGTACAGAAGCTGAAGTAAAAGCTAAAATTGATGCTTTGAAATAATTTTTCAAATAAATAATACCAAAATGCCTCGCGAAAGTGAGGCATTTTTTTTTGACTTTTTTTATGTAAATTTAGCCATTGATAAATACCAAATTCATGTCTAAAAAAGCTACAGCATTTTTATTGCTAATTTTCAATATCGGATTTTCACAAACCCAATTGCCTTTAATTCCTTATCCCAATTCGGTGCAAATAGAAAAAGGTTCTTTTGTGATAACTAAAGAAACCGTTATACAAGCCGATGAAAAAACATTCGAAGCCAATTATCTTAAAGCACAAATTAAAGAAATAACAGGATTGGACTTGACAATTCTACCAGACACTAATGCCAATTCTAAGATTGCACTAAGTTTTGTAGTTGAATCGATTGTAATTAGTGATAGTAAGCAATACCATCTTGATGTTTCAAATAAAAAAGCAATCATTCAAGCAGAATCCGACGAAGGTTTTTTCTACGGAATTCAAACATTTTTACAATTATTACCATCCGATTTAAAAACTCAAATTAAAGTTCCTTGTTTAAAAATTGATGACGAACCTAAATTCGCTTGGCGCGGCATGCATCTTGATTGCGCTAGACATTTCTTTCCAAAAGAATTCATCAAAAAGTATATTGATTATCTGGCTATGTATAAAATGAATACTTTTCATTGGCACTTAACAGACGATCAAGGTTGGCGTATAGAAATTAAAAAATATCCAAAACTTACCCAAATTGGAGCTTGGAGAAAAGGATCAATGGTTGGTCATTACAGAGAACAAAAGTTTGATGACATACGCTATGGCGGATTCTATACCCAAGAAGAAATAAAAGAAATTGTAGCCTACGCAACAAAGCGTCACATTACAATAATTCCAGAAATAGAAATGCCAGGACATGCCGTTGCTGCTTTGGCTTCTTATCCAGAATATTCTTGTACAGGCGGACCATTTGAAGTAGCTTTAAAATGGGGTGTTTTAGATGATGTTTTTTGTCCAAAAGAGGAAACATTTACTTTTCTTGAAAATATTTTAACTGAAGTAATGGCTTTATTTCCTTCGCAATACATTCACGTTGGTGGCGACGAATGTCCAAAGACACGATGGAAAAAATGTCCTAATTGTCAAGCTCTAATAAAAAAAGAAGGACTAAAAGACGAACACGAATTACAAAGTTATTTCATTCAAAGGATTGAAAAATTCGTCAACAGTAAAGGAAGAAAAATAATTGGTTGGGATGAAATTCTTGAAGGTGGTTTGGCTCCAAATGCAGCTGTAATGAGTTGGCGTGGAACCAAAGGTGGCATTGAAGCTGCCAAACAAAAACATTTTGTTGTGATGACACCAAGTTCTTATTGCTATTTTGACCATTATCAAGGCGAACCCAAAAATGAACCTTTGGCAATTGGCGGATTTACAACAGTAGAAAAAGTATACAGTTTTAATCCAATTCCAAAAGAGTTAACGGCAGAGGAATCAAGATATATTTTAGGTGCGCAAGGTAACGTTTGGACAGAATATATTAATGATGAGAAAAAAGTAGAATACATGATTTTTCCTAGAATGTTAGCACTTTCTGAAGTGCTTTGGGGAACATCAAACCCAGAAAAATATAAAGATTTTCAAGATAGAATGATACAGCAGCTTTTGGCTTTTGATAAAAAAGGAATCAATTATAGCAAAGCTTTTTTCGAAATCACATCCAAAGTAAATCAGTCTGAAGTTGATAATAGTTTGTTGTTTTCTTTAAAATCGTCTAAAAATAATGACGGAATCCGATTTACAACTGACGGCTCATTACCCGATTGGAATGCTGCTACTTATCAAAATCCTATTAAAATCACTAAAAGTCAAACAATAAAAGCAGCTTATTTTGAAGACAAGCAGCAGAAAAGTGCTTTAATTGAGCAATCATTTTTTGTAAATAAAGCAACAGGAAAAAAAACAACATTGGTCAATCCAGTAAGCGAAAGTTATCCAGCCAGTGGTGCTTTTACTTTGGTAGATGGAATAATTGGCGATCGTCAAAAATTTGGTAGAGATTGGTTAGGATTCTCAGGAAAAGATTTAATAGCAACCATCGATTTTGGAAAAACAGAAGAAATAAATAAACTCATAATTAGCTTTTTAGAAAATGAAGGAAGTTGGATTTATTTCCCAAAGAATATTGAAATTTTAGTTTCTAATGATGGAATTAATTTTGAAAGCGCTAAACAAGTTTCATCGGAAGAAATAGTTCAAATGAAAGGTGAAGTAACAGTAAATAATATTTCTAAAAAAGCAAAATTCGTAAAGGTAATAGCAACTAATTTCGGAAGAATTCCAGATGGAAATCCAGGCGCAGGTTCTAACGCATGGTTATTTGTAGATGAAATTGGAGTTGAATAAATAGAAAATATGGCAAATCGCAGAAATTTTATAAAAACCGCAACTGTTGGTTCTATAGCACTAGCATTAAATTCTTTTAAATCTCAAGAAGAAGAAAATTCTATTGTTTTTGATGGAAAAGTAAACAAACCAATTGTACTTTCAACTTGGAATTTTGGAGTAAAAGCTAATGGTGCAGCATGGGAAATTCTAAAAAATAACGGACGCGCTTTAGATGCGGTTGAAGCTGGTGTGAAAATTCCAGAAGGTGATCCAACAGAACGAAGCGTAGGCTATGGCGGACGACCAGATAGAGACGGAAGAGTGACTCTGGATGCTTGCATTATGGATGAGTTTTCCAATATTGGTTCAGTAGCTTGTCTAGAATATATTAAGCATCCTATTTCTGTAGCAAGAGCCGTTATGGAAAAAACGCAGCATGTAATGTTGGTTGGTGATGGTGCGCTACAATTTGCGCTTTCGCAAGGTTTTACCAAAGAAAATTTATTGGTAGAAGCCTCAGAAAAAGAGTGGAAAGAATGGCTCAAAACCAGTCAATACAAACCAATTGCCAACATCGAAAATCATGACACTATAGGAATGATTGCCTTGGATAGTGCCGGAAATTTATCTGGAGCATGCACCACAAGCGGAATGGCATATAAAATGCACGGACGCGTAGGAGATTCACCAATTATTGGAGCAGGATTGTATGTTGATAACGAAATTGGTGCAGCAACTGCAACCGGTCATGGCGAAGAAGTAATTAGAATTGCTGGCTGTCATTTGGTTGTTGAGCTAATGCGTCAAGGAAAATCACCTCAAAAAGCTTGTGAAGAAGCTGTTTCCAGAATTGTGAAATTGACTAAAAACAGAAATAAAAATCTTAAAGATATTCAAGTCGGATTTATTGCTTTAAATAAAAAAGGTGAATATGGTGCCTATTGCATCCAAGGCGGCTTCAATTATGCAGTAAACGATGCTTCTGGAAATAAATTAGTTGACGCAAATTATTTTTTGAAATAATGAACAAACTCGAAATCGCTTGCTTCAATTTAGAATCAGCAATAGTTGCTCAAGAAAATGGAGCTGACAGAATAGAACTTTGTGACGAAATCGCAGTTGGAGGAACAACTCCAAAAGCATTAGACATAATTAATACAAGAAAATTAGTTGCTATAGATTTATACCTAATGATTCGTCCAAGAGGAGGAAATTTTGTTTATTCAGACGAAGAGTTTTCTCAAATGAAATTGGATATTCTACATAGTAAATCATTGAAAGTAAATGGTTTTGTTTTTGGTATTTTAAATCAAAATAATGAAATTGATGTTGAAAGAAATACAGAATTAGTAGCTTTAGCCAAACCATTTCCATGTACTTTTCATCGTGCTTTTGATGAGGTTTCTGATGCTCTTAAATCATTAGAAGAAATCATTGAATGTGGTTTTCAAACTATTTTAACTTCGGGTCAAGCCCAAAATGCTGTTGAAGGAATTAATCAGTTAACTGAATTGGTTGAAAAAGCTGGCAATAGAATAGTTATAATGCCTGGTGGCGGAATGCGATCTGATAATATTGATTTAATCAATCAAGAAACTAAAGCCAATTGGTTTCATTCGTCTGCAATTATTGATGATTCTGATCTTGCAGATGGATTAGAAATTCAATTGTTAAAATTGATATTAAATAAATAAGGTTGCCATTTCTGACAACCTTGATTTGCTAAAGCGTGTGCTTTTTTTTACTTCTAATATTTAAAACAGTCCATTTATTTCGGCATCAATTCTATTGATAATCATTCCTAAATCTTCTGGATTATTTACAAAATCTATATTATCAACATCAATAATTAATAGTTTTCCTTTGTCATAAGTTGTAATCCATGCTTCGTAACGCTCGTTTAATCGGCTTAGATAATCAATAGATATTGAATTTTCATATTCGCGACCACGTTTGTGAATTTGCCCAACTAAATTTGGAATTGAACTTCTTAAGTAAATCAATAAATCTGGTGCTTCTACCAAACTTTCCATCAATTCAAACAGCGATTTGTAGTTTTCAAAATCACGATTGGTCATCAATCCCATGGCGTGAAGATTGGGTGCAAATATGTGTGCATCTTCATAAATCGTTCTGTCTTGAATGATTTTTTTACCGCTTTCGCGAATTTGTAGCACTTGACGAAAACGACTGTTCAAGAAATAAATCTGTAAGTTAAACGACCAGCGTTCCATTTGATGGTAAAAATCATCCAAATATGGATTGTCAACTACATCTTCAAAATGGGGTTCCCATTTAAAATGTTTTGCTAAAAAACGTGTTAAGGTTGTCTTTCCTGCGCCTATATTTCCTGCTACTGCTATGTGCATTATGGTAGTATGATTTTATAATTTGTAATTCCTTTGTCGGTAAAAATAGATAAAATTTGGTCTTTGTAATAAATTTTTTTAAACGATTTCTCAACAATTTCAATTTGATAGCGTTTATCAATGTTTCGGTCTCTCAGGTATAGTTTTTCCTTATCTATAAATAAAACTTTATTTTCAGGTAAAAGTTGTAAGTTGGTGGCATTTTCTACTTTGCCATTTTGAAAAATTCTACCATAAATAGTGCAAATATTCCACTGATTTTGCTTGTCAATCCATTGAAAATAATTAAAATCGGTTTGATAATAACTAATTCCGTCTCGTATTGGCATTCCCAAATTTTGATACGTTGCAGTGTTTAAATCGTACAATCCTATTTGCTGATTTAAAGTGTTAAAAACCCAAAGTTTATTTTGTCCAGAAATTCCAATTGCAGATGCTACAACTGGAGTTTCTAATGAGGAAAAATCTACTTTTTGAATTTCATTTAGTTGATTGTCAAGAACAATAACCGAATTAAATCCTTCGTAAAAAACAATTACTTTTAACGGATTTAAAATATCAACTTTGGTTATTTTTCCCAAAGAGAGATTTTGATATTGAACACTAGAGGTTCCTGCTTTTTTATAAATTACATTGTTTTTTGTGTAAAAATAATTTCCAAAACCATCATAGCCAATAAAGGCATCCGCTTCAATAGAAATGGAATCAATTTTAGTAAGTTTTAGTTTGTCGTTTTGAGAAAAACTAAAATTTGAAGCTAAAAAAACCAATAGGTATAAAATATATTTCATCGTGATGCTAAAGTACATTAAACTATTTAAATTTATCAAAGTCAAACTTAAATATTTAACAATTCTTTGGTAACAAAAGACATATTCAATCGTCATATTTGTTACTTCAAAAAAGATAAAGCAATTTAAAATGAAAAAAATAACGATCACTTTGGTTCTTTTATTAGCATTTATTTCTTCTAATGCTCAAAAAGACTTTCAAGGAATGGCTGTGTACGAATCTAAAACCAGTACTTCCGAATTTAAATCAAGAATGTCTGGTAACAAAGATTTTACTCCAGAGATGCAAAAAATGATGGAAGAACGAATGAAGAAAATGTTCGAAAAAACATTTATTTTAAGTTTTGATAAACAAGCTTCTATCTACAAGGAAGAAGAAAAATTAGATGCTCCAGGGCAAAGTGGTGGCGGAATGCGAATGATGTCGTCTATGATGGGTGGCGGAGGAACGTATTATAAAAACGTAAAAGAAAAAGCCTATACTGTAGATAAAGAATTTATGGGAAAAGAGTTTTTAATAAAAGATTCTTTAAAGGTTTACAACTGGAAAATGGAAGGTGAAACGCGCCAAATAGGTGGTTATACTTGTTACAAAGCAACCACTGTAATTCCTGCAAGTAAAACAGACTTTAGAAACTTCAGACCTAAAAAAGAAGAAGAAGTAAAGAAAGACGAAACTAAAAAAGAGGATGCTAAAGCTGAAGAAGGAAAAGAAAAGAAAACCAATTTCATGGACGAATTTGATATGCCAAAAGAAATAACCGTAACGGCTTGGTACACTCCAGAAATTCCTGTAAATCAAGGTCCAGAAGGATATTGGGGTTTGCCAGGATTGATACTAGAAGTTAATGATGGAAAAACTATTACTTTATGTTCTAAAGTAGTTTTGAATCCAAAAGATAAAGCTGAAATAAAAGCACCTTCTGCCGGAAAAGTAATCACTCAAAAAGAGTATGATGAAACTATTACTAAAAAAATGGAAGAATTTAGACAAATGAATCAAGGGCAAGGCGGACGAGGAATGCGTTTTGGTGGATAATAAATTGAAATTCAAGAAAAAAACATAATGAAGAATCTCTGCTAAAGTTGAGATTCTTCTTTTTTTAAAATCCTATCATTATTATCATATTTCTACAATCATGAAAAAAATTACATTACTTTTTTTACTATTACTAACTACAGTTTCTTTTTCTCAAAACATAAGATTTGAAGGAATTATTCTTGAATCTGGAAAAGCACCTTTGGAAATGGCTAACATTATGGCTGTAAACCAAGCTACGAAAGGAATGGATGCTTATGCAATAACCAACGATAAAGGACGATTTGTTTTAAACCTAAAAGCAAATTCAACTTATGTAATAAAACTGAGTTACATAGGAATGCTAAATAAAGAAATCGCTGTTGAAACAAAATCAGAAAATATAACTAGAAATATAGACATGGAACCTGGCGGAATTCAGCTTGATGGCGTTGAAATTATTCGTGAAATGCCAGTTTCTATAAAAGGCGATACCATAGTTTATAACGCCGATTCATTTAAATCTGGAACCGAAAGAAAACTAGAAGATGTTCTTAAAAAATTACCAGGAGTAGAAGTAAATGCTGATGGTGAAATAGAAGTAGAAGGTAAAAAAGTAACTAAATTGATGGTAGAAGGTAAAGACTTTTTTGATGGTGATACCAAACTTGGCGTAAAAAATATTCCTGCTGATGCTATTGATAAAATTCAAGTATTAAGAAATTATAATGAAAATTCTATACTAAAAGGAGTAGAAAATAACCAGGATAATGTGGCTATGAACATCAAATTGAAAGATGGTAAAAAGAATTTTTGGTTTGGTGACATGACAGCTGGCGGAGGGTTTGACGATAATGAAAAGTTTAATCGCTATTTAATAAACCCAAAATTGTTTTATTATAGTCCAAAATACAGTATTAATATAATTAGTAATTTTAATAATATTGGAGAGTTGCCATTGACCATTCAAGATTATTTTAAATTTACTGGTGGTTTTAAAAATATGATGGGAAAAGGTGGTTCTAGTTTTAATGTGTCGTCCAATGATTTAGGAATTTCACTTTTAAGAAACAATCGGGCTAAAGAAATTGATACTAAATTTGGCGCAACCAATTTTTCGTATAATCCAACAAAATCTTGGAGTTTAAGCGGTTTTGGAATTCTTTCTTCATCAATAACAGATTTAGAAACTAAGTCGCAAACTAATATTTTGCAACCCAATTCATCACAAATTGCTTCAACAGAAAATAGAAATGAAGTAGCACACCAAAAAAATAATTTGGGTTTGTTTAAATTAAGTTCTAGTTATAAACCTAATACAAAGTTTCAGTTTGATTATGATATTTTGGCGAAATTGTCTAAACAAGATGAAGATAATTCATTACTAAGAGAAGCAATAGTAGGGAATTCTGCTTCAATAGAAAATATTTTTACCAATAAAAAACAAAATCCAACATCAGTAAATCAGAATTTAAGTTTGTATTATACGCATAATGATAAAAATATCTTCGCCTTTGAAATGCAACATTTATTTCAAGAAGAAGATCCATTTTATAATGCCAATTTACAATCGCAGCCTTTCAACTTATCGGGCTATACAACTGGACAAAACAGAAATAATATCAATCAAAACCGTTTTGTGAAGACCAATAAAATGGATGCAAAATTTGATTATTACTATATGATTACTCCCAAAAGTAATATCAATTTAACTTTTGGAAATACATATTCGCATCAAAATTTTGATTCTTCTATTTATCAAATTTTAGACAACGGAAATACTAATAATCTTACCAATGCTCAAAATATAAATGATGTAAATTACAATTTTAATGATGCTTTTTTAGGATTGCATTATAAAATTCTTACTGGTAAATTTACTTTTACGCCGGGAGTTAGTTTTCATACGTATGATATGACAAATACGCAATTAGGAACAAATTTTAATAGAAATTTCTTTAGAGTTTTACCCGATTTTCTAGCTATTTATCAAATAAAAAAAGCAGAATCATTGACTTATAATTATGCTATTACCAATAATTTTACAGATATCAATAAATTAGCCGAAGGTTATGTTTTAAACGGATACAACAGTCTTTCTAGAGGATATAGAGCTTTAGAAAATGCTACGCAATCTACACATTCTTTGAGATATTTTAAATACAACATGTTCAATTTTGAGAATATTGCGGCTTTTGCAAGTTATACTAAAACGGTTGATGCTGTAAAATCTAGTGCTGTATTTAATGGCGTAAATCAAACATCGTTGCCTTACAATTCTAATTTTGCTGACGAAACGCTAACTGGTTATGGAAATTATGGACGTTCTTTTTTAAAAAATTATAAAGCATCAGTAAATGCCAGTTTAAATTGGTCAAAATTTAATAATATTCAAAACGGAATTCTTTCATCAAACGAAAGTTTTACCCAAAATTATACAGTTAAAGCTTCTACAAATTACAAAAATTTGCCAAACTTAGAAGTAGGATATACGTATACAATTAATGACTATAGCGATTCTAAATTTTTTACTGACAAGCCTTTTGCTAGATTGGATTATTATTTCTTAAAAAGTTTTTCTTTTGTGTCCGAATATGAATTCTATCATTACTATAACAAAGGAAAAACAGTAGAAAATGAATATGATTTTCTCTCAGCAAGTTTAATTTATCAGAAAAAAGACAGTAAATGGGAATACAAAGTGTCGGCAACAAATATATTAAATACTACGTCATTAAATGATGATAGTTTCTCTCAATTTTCAACCCGAACTTCGCAGTATGCAGTGCAACCTAGATATGTTATTTTTAGTTTGAAGTACAATTTGTAGTAGCAAATTTCTTTAAAAAACAAAAAACCTGACTAGTTATAGTCAGGTTTTTTTATGATTTTCTTTAAGAATATTATAATCCGAAAGCTGTTTTTACTTGATCTACAAAATCTAATTTTTCCCAAGTAAACAATTCCACTTCAACAGTTTTTGTTAATCCGCCTGGAGCAGAGAAAGTTTTAGTTACCGTTTCAGTTTTTCTTCCCATGTGTCCGTATGCAGCAGTTTCGCTGTAAATTGGATTTCTTAATTTTAAACGTTGCTCAATAAAATAAGGACGCATGTCAAATATTGACTCTACTTTTTTACTGATTTCTCCATCAGTTAAATTTACTTTAGAAGTTCCATAAGTAACAACATTTATAGAAGTTGGTTTTGCAACTCCAATAGCATACGAAACTTGAACTAAAATTTCGTCGGCAACTCCAGCAGCAACCAAGTTTTTAGCAATATGTCGTGTTGCATAAGCAGCACTTCTATCTACTTTACTTGGATCTTTTCCAGAAAATGCACCACCACCATGAGCACCTTTTCCGCCATACGTGTCAACAATAATTTTTCTTCCTGTTAATCCAGTATCGCCATGTGGTCCACCAATTACAAATTTTCCAGTAGGATTGATGTGGTACGTGATTTGATCATTAAATAAATGAGCATATTGAGGATACTTTGCTTTAATTCTTGGTATCAATATCGATACTAAATCCGATTTTATTTTTGCCAGCATTGTAGCTTCTTCATCAAAATCATCATGTTGTGTAGAAATTACAATAGCATCAATTCGTTGTGGTTTATTGTCGTCAGAATATTCTAAGGTTACTTGCGATTTAGCATCAGGACGTAAGTAAGTGATTTCTGAATTTTCTCTTCTCAAATTAGCCAATTCAATTAACAAAGCATGAGATAAATCTAGGGCCAATGGCATGTAGTTTTCAGTTTCGTTAGTTGCATAACCAAACATCATTCCTTGATCGCCTGCACCTTGTTCTTCTTTACTTGCTCTGTCTACTCCTTGATTAATATCTGCCGATTGCTCATGAATTGCCGAAAGAATTCCACAAGAATTAGCTTCGAACATGTATTCGCTTTTTGTGTAACCAATTTTTCTAATTACTTCTCTAGCAATGTTTTGAACATCAAGATAAGTGTTAGATTTTACTTCACCAGCAAGAATTACTTGACCAGTAGTAACCAAAGTCTCACACGCAACTTTCGATTCAGCATCAAATGCCAAAAAATTATCAATTAATGCATCTGAAATTTGATCAGCTATTTTGTCTGGATGTCCTTCACTAACTGACTCTGACGTAAATAAATAAGCCATAATATAATTTTTTTTTAAAATTAATTTTTGTGAAGAAAAACGAAAAAATTGCAAAGGAAATACTAAAGGAGAGTTTCTGCTTTAGCATTTTTTTTATTCTGAACTCGTTTCAGAATCTCATAAAAGATTCAAGTTCGAATAGAGGTTGCAATCAGTTCAAATTTTTCCTCTTTATTTTGATTGCAAATGTATAAAGACTATTTTGAATACAAAAATCAATTCCGCTTTTTTTATTTTTTTTATGATATTTTTTATAATCTAAAATCGCTAGCCTTTGAATCAATAAGAAATTATTTTTTTAATTTTTTTTAATTTTATTTTTTTTATTCAAATTTTGTATTCACTTTTGTCAAATCAAATTATGAAAAACACAATGAATTTTACAATGAACAATATGGCAATGATGATGTGGAAATTTTCCGCAGAGGACGCTATTGTTTAATTTTAAATTTTTAAAATACATACCAATAACCTCTGCAATTGCAGAGGTTTTTTTATACCTATAACTCAAATAACAACTACAAAAACTCACACAAACAATGCAACTAGAAACATTATTAGCCAACATTACTCAGAATTCTAATCTTAAAGATAGTTATGGCGCAACGCATTTACCCATTTACAACACAGCAACTTTCGATTTAAAACGGCAATCTCCAGATGGTCAAATTTATGATTACTCAAGATCTGACAATCCAACAAGAAATGCGCTTGAAACTGTTTTTGCAAAAGCAGAAAATGGTTTTGGCTGCGTATGCACAAATACAGGAATAGCCGCAATAGCCTTGCTATTTGAAACTGTTTTAAAAAATAACGAACACGTTCTGATAGAAAAAGATTGCTATGGCGGAACGTATCGATTGCTAAATGTGATGTTAGAAAAAAATAATATCACAACTCATTATGCCGATTTTGCAAATTTAAATGAGGTCGAAAACATCTTAAAATCCAACAAAATTACTTTAGTAGTTTGTGAATCACCAACCAATCCAAGTTTGAAAATCGTTGCTATAGAAGCAATTTCTCAAGTTGCAAAAAAATATAATTCGTTACTAGCTGTAGATAATAGCATGGCAACTTTTGCATCGCAAAAACCATTAGAATTAGGCGCCGATTTCTCGGTGTTTTCAACAACAAAATTTATTTCTGGTCATGGAAGTGTAACTGCTGGCGCACTAGTTTCTAAAGATCAGTTTTGGGATGAAAAATTTAAATATTTTGCCAATGCTCAAGGTCGTGCTCAAAGTCCGTTTGATGTTTTTTTAGTGTCGTTAGGCTTACCAACATTGACTTACAGAATGAAAGCGCAAGAAGCAAGTGCATTAAAAATAGCACAATTTCTTGAAAATCATCCCGAAGTTTTAGAGGTTAAATTTCCAGGTTTGCCATCGCATCCGCAATATGAATTGGCAAAAAAACAACTTAAAATTATTCCTTCAGTTTTAACAATCGAATTGATATCTTCCGAGAAAGCTGAGAATTTTATTAAAAAAAGCACATTGTTTGGCGAAAAAGTATCGTTTGGCTCTGCCGATTCCAGACTAGAAATTCCTGCAAGAATGAGTCATGCAACCAATACCGAAGAAGATTTGGCTGCCAAAGGTCTAAGTTTCGCAACAGTAAGAATTGCAGTTGGTTTGGAAGATACAGACGATTTGATTTTAGATATTACTCAAGCATTAAATTGTTAAAGATGAGCGATTATTTTCAGCCTATTCCGTTTGGCGATTCGTTGCCGTTACAAAATCCACATGCGGTTTCGGTAAGCATGCCTTTTTTGCAAAATGTTATCGATTATGAAGAAGGAACTCAAGTTGCAATTGCCACAATGAAATCTGGTTATCCGCGATTTTTTCAGAACAAATTTGTTGAAAAACTGGTGCATTATATCCGAAATAAATACCAAATTACATCAGATAAAATTATTTTGCCAATAGTATCAATTCATGCAAAATCTATTTTAGAATATCTAGTCGAATCGCAATTTACATGTATTGAAGAAGACGAAAATGTGTTTCTGATTTTAGAAAACAATCCCGAATTTGTAAAAAAATGTAAGGATTATATCCGAAATATTGGCTTGCTAATTAGTTCTAGAAAAGCCGAAAGTTCATTGTATAAATTAGATCAAATTACAACTGTCTTTCATGAAGAAAAAGTTCTAATTTTACCTGAAAATACTATAAAAACTGTTTTGTCTAAAGCCTATTCTAATGTTTCAGAAGATTCAATTTTACTCGCAAATTCAGGTATGAATGCACTTTTTGCAGCTTATGAAACCATTGTAAATGCTAGGAAAAAGGAAGGAAGAACTACAGTAATTCAATTGGGTTGGCTTTATGTTGATACAATGGAAATCATTGAAAAGCGCTCGGATTGTCATCTTCAAATTACTATTCATAATAAAATACAACTAGAAAATTGGCTCGAAAACAATCATAGAAATGTGGCGACTTTACTAACAGAAATAACCACAAATCCGTTGGTTCAATGTGTCGATTTGCCTTGGCTTTACAATCTTTGTAAAACGTATAAAATTGTTCTAATTGTTGATGTAACTATTGCAACGCCTTTCAATGTTGAAGTTTTACCTTATTGTGATATTGCAGTAGAAAGTTTAACCAAATTTGCTTGCGGAAATGGCGATTTGCTTATGGGAACATTGGTTTTAAACGAAAAAAATAAGATCGTTCAGGCAAGTAAAAAGGAATTTCATAAATTTATAATTCCGGCATTTGAAGGAGAAATTCAACGATTAGCATTTCAGATTCAAAATTATGAAAGTCGTATGGCAAAGGTTTCTAAAAATACTAAAATCGTATATGATTATTTGAAAACGCAATCGTTTATAAAAGAAATTTATTCGGTTTTGCATCCAGATTCTGTTGATAATTTTAATAAAATAAAAAAATCTAAAGATTCATTTCCAGGCGTTTTGTCGGTAGTTTTTGATAAAGATTTAGAATTTTATTACGATAAATTACTGCTAGCAAAAGGTCCAAGTCTTGGAGCCGAATTTACAATCGCAATGCCTTATGTGTATTTGGCACATTACGAATATCTTAAAACTGAAGCTGGAAAACTAAAGTTGTTGTCTCTTGGAATTAATCCTAATATATTGCGGTTATCTATTGGAATTGAGTCAGTTGAAAGTATAATCAATGCCTTTAAAATCATTAAAAGTGCAATTTAGAAATGTTAAAATTTTGAAATAAATTGAAAATTATTTTTTTAATTCGAATTTAGTTCAGAAGTTTGCTACATCAAAAACTAATAAAATGAATTTATCTATTTGCAATATGTGTTGTAAGATGTGGAATTTTCCGCAGAGTATTTCTATTGCATAATTTTAAATTTTTAAAATATATCCAAATGAAACTTCTGCAAACTGCAGAGGTTTTTTTTTATTTAAATTCTAATTTTTAAACAAATGATTTCAACTACTAACAAAAAAATGAACTGCTGCATGTGTTGTACTAACGCATGGGATTAACATTGTTTTGACTGAAAGTGAAATTTCATAAACAATATTTTAAATCCCTTGAATTATCAAGGGATTTTTTTTTAACCATAACACACAAAAAATGAATTTAGATTTAATAAATCGATTAAATGAAATTACAGATCTTCAAGAAAGCTTGTTGGTTTTGTCTCAAAATTTTAACGAAAAAATAGTTTTTTCTACCAGTTTTGGCATTGAAGATCAGGTAATAACACAAGCGTTAGCATTTAATAACATTCAAAATATAGAAATTTTTACCTTAGATACAGGACGATTATTTCCAGAAGCATATACCGTTTGGGATAAAACAAAATTACAGTACAATACCAAAATAAAAGCCTACTATCCAGAAAATGAAGCAATAGAAAACTATGTAAACAACAACGGAATTAATGCTTTTTACAATTCTACAGAACTTAGAAAAGAATGCTGTTTTATAAGAAAAGTTGCGCCTTTAAATAGAGCTTTGCAAGGTTCTAAAGTTTGGATAACAGGTTTAAGAGCAGAACAATCGGACAACAGAAACCAGCTAAACAAAATTGAATGGGACGAGCAAAGACAATTATTTAAATTTAATCCTTTGTTGCACTGGACAACGCAAGATGTAGTTGATTATTTACAAAAAAACGGTGTTCCATATAACACGCTTCACGATCAAAATTATGTAAGTATCGGTTGCGCGCCATGTACAAGAGCGATAAAACCAAACGAAGATTTTAGAGCAGGAAGATGGTGGTGGGAAGATCAATCGAAAAAAGAATGCGGATTACATCAATCATAATTTAAAGCAATAACACATGTCAACGACAAATAATTATTTAGAACAATTAGAAAACGAAGCGATATATATTCTACGAGAAACAGCAGCTCAATTTGAAAAACCTGCATTGCTTTTCTCTGGAGGAAAAGACTCAATTGTATTGGTTCATTTGGCATTAAAAGCATTTCGTCCGGGAAAATTTCCGTTTCCTTTGGTTCATATTGATACAGGTCATAATTTTCCAGAGGCAATCGCTTTTAGAGATTATCTGGCAAATAAAATTGGCGAGAAACTTATCGTAGCTTCTGTTGAAGATAGTATTAAAAAGTACAATCTTAAGGAAACTGCTGGTAGATTTCCATCAAGAAATTCATTACAAACGTATGCACTTTTAGATGCCATTGCCGATAACGAATTTGATGCCTGCATTGGTGGCGCACGTCGTGATGAAGAAAAAGCTAGAGCTAAAGAACGTATTTTTTCGGTACGTGACGATTTTGGTCAATGGGATCCAAAACTGCAACGTCCAGAATTGTGGGATATTCTAAACGGAAAAGTGCAGAAAGGACATAATGTTCGTGTATTTCCAATAAGCAATTGGACCGAATTAGACGTTTGGAATTACATTCAAAAATACGAAATCGAATTACCGAGTTTATATTTTGCTCACAACAGAGAATGTATTGTTCACCACGATAAGTTAGTAGCAACTTCATCTTTTATTCAACCAAATCAAGAGGATAAAGTAGTGGTAGAGCAAGTTCGATACAGAACTGTTGGCGACATGACTTGTACTGCTGCTGTGCCTTCTAATGCTACTACAATTAAGGATATTATTGATGATATTATTCAAACTAGAATAAGTGAAAGAGGTCAAACAAGACTTGACGATCAACTTTCTGAAGCAGCAATGGAAGATAGAAAAAAACAAGGATACTTTTAATAGCTTTTAAAATTTTATACCAAAATGAACACATTACGATTTATAACAGCAGGAAATGTAGACGACGGAAAAAGCACTTTAATAGGTAGACTTTTATACGATTCTGACAGTATTCATACCGATCAATTGGGAATTTTAGAGAAACAAACAAAGCAAGAAGGCGTAACAATAGATTTGTCATTAATTACAGATGGACTTCGTGCCGAACGTGAGCAAGGAATTACAATTGATGTAGCATACAAATATTTTTCAACCAAAAAAAGAAAATTTATTATTGCCGATGCGCCAGGTCACGAGCAATACACTCGAAATATGATTACCGGTGCTTCCAATTCCGATTTGATAATTATTTTGGTTGATGCCCGAAAAGGTATTACCGAACAAACGAAACGTCATGCAAGTATTGGTTCGTTAATGGGAATTAAAAAAGCCATTATAGCCATTAATAAAATCGATTTGGTAAATTATTCTGAAGTTGTTTTTAATGAAATAAAAAGTGATTTTGAAGTTATCAAATCAGAATTAAATTACAATCAAATAGAATACATTCCAGTAAGTGCTTTGGTTGGCGATAATATAGTTTCACTTTCCGAAAATACTTTATGGTACAAAGGTAAAACGTTGCTCCAAACTTTAGAAACGGTTACCATTGAATCAACTATTAATTTAGATTCTCGTTTTCAAGTACAATGGGTTATCCGTCCAAAAGATGAAGAAAATCACGATTACCGCGGTTATGCCGGATTGGTTTTAAGCGGAAGTTATAAAGTTGGTGATACAGTTCTCATTTTACCATCGAAAATTGAAACTAAAATCGTGAAAATTGAAGCTAATTTAGAAACCATCGAAGTGGCTCGCGCTGGAGAAAATGTAGTGCTTCATTTTGAAAATAATGTTGACATTAGCAGAGGCGATTCGGTAGTTTTACCACATCAATTACCAACAGAATCTAATCAAATTACTACTTGGGTTTCATGGCTTGATACTGAAAATCTTCAATTGGGAAAAACCTATTTGTTGCAACATCGTTTTAAAAATGCGAGAGTAAAAATTCAGTCCATCGATAGAAAATGGAACATCAACGAATGGCAATTTACAAATTCAGATACCATCAAGTTAAACGATATTGCGCAGATAACCTTAAAAACAAATCAGCCATTGCATTACGATGCTTTCGATGTTAATTCAAAATCGGGTAACGCCATTTTAATAGACGAAACAACTTTTAATACGGTTGGTGCTTTAATGTTTTTAGAAAATTAAATAAAGTAATGAATCAAAAGAACTTTAATAGTGAAGCTTTATTTCGTAAAAATTTACAAGAAGAATATTTTTTTGTAGATAAAAAAAAAGCAGACGATTGGATTGAGAATTTGTTTTCTTGGTTGTTTTGCACAAAAGAATCAGGAGTAGATTTAGATTTATTTAAACAAACAGAAATGCAATTGTATGACGATTTGCAAATTATTTTAGCACAAGTTCAAGTTGAAGATTGCAAAGCAGTTTCCAATACTTTTTTTGAAGGTTTACTTGTAATTCATTCCAATTTAGTATCCGATCTTAAAGCAATTTTAGAGTTTGATCCAGCAGCTAAATCACGAGCCGAAGTACTACTTGCATATCCAGGATTTTTCGCAGTTTTTGTTTACAGAATAGCGCATGCAATTTGGGAATTAAACGTAACAGTTTTACCAAGATTACTTTCAGAATATGCGCACAGTAAAACCGGAATCGATATTCATCCAGCAGCAAAAATAGGCGAACGTTTTTTTATTGATCACGGAACAGGAATTGTAGTTGGTGAAACAGCCAAAATTGGAAACGATGTAAAAATTTATCAAGGTGTAACATTAGGCGCATTAAGTGTTAGCAAAGAAAAAGCGAAGCAAAAAAGACATCCAACAATTGAAGATGATGTAATAATTTATGCCAATGCAACTATTTTGGGAGGCAATACAACCATAGGAAAAGGAACCGTAATTGGTGGAAATGTTTGGATAACAGAATCCATTCCGGCACAGTCGCTAGTGTATCACAAAAGCGAGAACGTAGTAAAAACAAAAATAGAATTTACAAATAGTATCGATTTTAGCATTTAACAACACACAAATAAAAAAAATATGAAAGCAAATAACATTTTAGAAACAATTGGCAACACACCGGTCGTGAAAATCAACAAACTTTTTGGTGCAAACAAAAATGTTTTTATAAAATTAGAACGAACCAATCCTGGAAATAGTATTAAAGATAGAATTGCGTTGGCAATGATTGAAGACGCAGAATCTAAAGGATTATTAAATGAAAACAGTGTCATTATTGAACCAACTTCCGGAAATACAGGTATTGGTTTGGCACTCGTTGCAGCCGTAAAAGGATATAAAGTTATTTTGGTAATGCCCGAATCAATGAGTGTTGAACGAAGAAAATTAATGGAAATTTATGGCGCAACATTCGATTTAACACCAAGAGAAAAAGGAATGAAAGGTGCCATTGAACGTGCTGCCGAATTGGTGTCTTTAACGCCAAATTCTTGGTCGCCATCACAATTTTCAAATCCATCGAATGTCGCTATTCATGAGAAAACTACAGCTTTAGAAATTTTAGCCGATTTTCCGGATAGACTAGATTATATAATTACTGGAGTTGGAACAGGCGGACATATTTCTGGAGTTGCTTCGGTTGTGAAAGCGAAATTTCCAAATGTAAAGATAATTGCAGTTGAACCTGAATTGTCTCCTGTTTTAAGCGGTGGTTCGCCTGCGCCACATCCAATACAAGGAATTGGTGCCGGATTTATTCCTACTAATTATCATGCCAATTTAATTGATGAGGTAATTCAAGTTTCTAAAGATGATGCTTATGAATTTACTAGAAACAGCGCAAAACTTGAAGGGATTTTAGTTGGAATTTCAACTGGTGCATCTTTGGCAGCCGTAGCAAAAAAAATAGAATCGCTACCAGATGATGCTATAATTCTTACGTTTAATTACGATACAGGCGAACGTTACCTTTCAATAGAAGGTTTATTCTAAAAAATTAATTTTAATTTATTGTAGGAATTTTTACCCTTTTTTATTAAGGGCTAGGATTTCTATGCCTTTTTCAAACTCAAAAAAATGATACAAATTCTCAAACAAGGTAAGGTAATTTTGGCTGGCGCTGGTCCAGGTGATCCTGATTTAATTAGCCTTAAAGCCTTAAAATATTTACAAATTGCCGATATAGTTTTAACCGATAGATTGGTTTCTCCAGAAGTAATTGAAACGCATGCCCGAAAAGACGCTCAGGTAATTTATGTAGGCAAGCAATGTTCTAAAGGAATTCATACGCCACAACAAGATATCAACGAACTTATGGTTGAATTCGCTTTGCAAGGAAAACTAGTTTTACGATTGAAAGGTGGCGATGCTTCACTTTTTTCAAATGTTTTAGACGAATTAATTGCTGTAAAACAACATCAAATTCCTTACGAAATTATTCCAGGAATATCAGCCGCATTTGGTGCAGCAGCATATACCGGAATTCCTTTAACGGCAAGAGATCATTCAAGAGGAGTTCGGTTTTTAACACTTTATGATTTTAAATTAGTAACACAACAGCAGTGGGCAGATTTTGCTGCAACAAGTGATACTTTGGTTTTTTACATGAGTGGTCAGCGGTTGGATATTTTAACCCAAAAACTATTGGAAAATCAAATCGACTCGTCCAAATCTATGGCAATAGTCCAACAAGCAACTACGCCTAACCAAAAGACAACTGTGTTTTCTTTTGAAGATTTGAAAACACAATCTCTACCCAATTTTGAGTATGTGCCAACCTTGTTAATTATTGGTAACGTTGTCAATTTACATCATGAGTTTGCTTGGTTTAACGAACAAAACACCTCCGAATCTTATTTCGATAATCATAAAAATACCTATCAAAATGCTATCTGAAACTAAATTATCCTTATTGCAACAATTGGTGCAATCGGCAACGAAAGAAGAAATTATCTGGACTAACGGCTATTTATCTGGCTATTTAGACAAAACTACAATAGGTGTTTCTAATTCTAATGTGCGTGAAGTAGCAGCAATTGCAGTTAAACCATTAATTATTTATGGAACTGAAACTGGGAATTCTAAAAAAATAGCATCACAATTATTAGCTACGTTTAAAAAAAATAAAATTCAAGCCAAGGCAATTGATGTATTTCAATTTGATGCTACAATTTTAGAAAAAGAAAATCTGGTTTTATTTGTAATGAGTACACAAGGCGAAGGTGAGTTTCCTCAAAATGCAGTTCCGTTTTACAACTATTTAAAAGAGACTTCAGCATCACTCAACAATGTTACTTATGCCATTTTAGCATTAGGAGATTCATCGTATCCATTATTTTGTAATGCAGGAATTTTATTAGAGGAAGTTTTAATAGACAAAGGTGCAAAACAATTACTTCCTTTAACAAAAGCCGATGTAGATTTTGCGGAAACAGTAAAAATTTGGGAAACCAATTTGCTTAATGAATTTCAAAATCATGGCAAAACAACAATTCCATTAAAAGCGGTTGCTCCAACTATTGCAAAGAAGAATTATAAAGGAACGATCAGTCACAAAGTTATTTTGAACGACAGAGAATCTAATAAAGAAACCTATCACATTGAAATCACCTCAGAAGATAAAATCATATACGAACCAGGCGATGCGTTGGGTATTTTGCCTAAAAATTCAGAAGATGATATTGATTTTATTTTGAATTATTTTAAAACCGACAACAACCAACAAATTACTATAAAAGACAAAACTTTATCTTCTCACGAATGGTTGTCAAATTACAATATTAAAGGTTTAAGCAAAAAAATAGTTGACCAAATTGCCAATTTATTTGAAACAACAATTTCTGCCGAAAAGGCCGATTTAATTGATGTTTTAAAGGATAATGAAAAACCACAATCATTAACTTTAGAACATTTAGTAACTGTTTTATTGCCAATTGCGCCAAGGTTGTATTCCATTTCTTCTTCTCCTGAAGCGCATGAAGGACAAGTGCATTTAACAATTAATTTAAATAAGTTTAAAATTAATGATGTTCAAAAAACAGGATTGGCTTCACAGTTTTTAGCCGATTTCCCACTAAATACAACACTGGATTTTTACATACATAAAAATCAAAATTTCCGATTGCCTTCCGTTGAAACAGATGTTATCATGATTGGTCCAGGAACAGGAATTGCACCTTTTAGAAGTTTCATTGCGCACAGAGATGCAATTGGAGCCGAAGGAAGAAATTGGTTGTTTTTTGGAGAGCAACATTTTGTATTGGACTTTTATTATCAAACCGAAATTCAAGAATGGATAACTACAGGTGTTTTAACAAAACTTGACACAGCTTTTTCTAGAGATCAAGAACGTAAAATTTATGTACAAGATAGAATTCTTGAAAAAGCAAAAGAGTTTAATTCATGGATAGAAAATGGTGCTAGCATATACATTTGCGGTCAAAAAAATCCAATGAGTCAAGATGTAGAACAAGCTATTTTAAAAGTAATTTCATCGGAACGAAACATTTCTATTGAAGCAGCAAAACAAGTTTTAGAAGCATTAGAAAATCAAGGAAAATATCAAAAAGACGTGTATTAGTCAAACAATCTTTCAGGTTTAAATAAAATAAAATGAGCGAAAAATTATCACCAGTAGAAGCAATAAAGACCAAAAGTGATGGTCTTAGAGGAACTTTAAAAGAAAGTATAGAACTAGATAATCATACTGGAAATGTACGTCCAGATGATGAAATTTTAGTTAAGTTTCATGGAATGTACGTTCAAGACGATCGTGACAGAAGAGCCGAACGTGCCACAAAAAAATTAGACAAATTGTATTCGTTCATGATTCGATTGCGAATTCCTGGCGGCGTAATAAATGCCGATCAATGGATTGCAACGCACGAAACTTCGGAGCATTTTGGAACCGGAACTTTAAAAATTACAACACGACAAACCGTTCAATTACACGGATTGTTAAAACACCAATTGCGTCCAACAATTCAGGCATTTAATACTGCAAAATTGGATTCTATTGCAGCTTGTGGTGATGTCAACAGAAATGTTATTGTAAGTTCGCATCCACAAATTTCACAAATTCATCAGCAAATTCACCAATATGCCGATAAAATATCGACGCTATTATTGCCAAAAACGCAATCGTATTATGAGGTTTTTATTGATGGCGAAAAAATTTACGAACGGTCATCAGAAGCCGATCCTTTGTATGAAGACAGGTATTTACCTCGAAAATTTAAAATTGCAATCGCTATTCCGCCAAGTAATGATGTCGATGTTTTTACAAACGATATTGGACTTATTGCAATTATTGAAAACAATGAATTGAAAGGTTTTAATATTGCAATTGGTGGTGGTTTGGCAACAACTCACGGAAATTCAAATACATATTCGCGATTGGGAAGCATCATCGGATTTACAGATAGTGAAGAAAAAACCTTAAAAGCAGTTTATGAAATTCTAACCATTCAACGCGATTTTGGAAATAGAGTTGATAGAAAATTATCGCGATTGAAATATACAGTCGATAAATTAACCGTTGAAGGATTTAAAAAAGAATTGGAAAGCCGAATTGGATTTGACCTTTTGCCACAACAAGAATTCAAATTTACAGAACGAAGTGACCGTTTTGGTTGGGAAAAAAACCATCAAGGAAATTGGTTTTACACCTTGTTTGTTGAACATGGCGTTGTAAAACCATATCAAAAAGAATTTTTATTTCAGTTAGCTAAGTTGAAAATTTCAAACTTTATTTTTTCTGGAAATCAAAACTTAATTTTAGGAGAAATTACCGAAGCTAACAAACCTTTAGTCCAAGCTTTATTGGCGTCACACAATGTTGAGGTTGCAGTAAGTGCGTTACGCAAAAATTCTATGGCGTGTGTTGCATTACCAACGTGTCCTTTGGCATTGGCAGAAGCACAACGTTATTTGCCCGAATTGGTTACCAAAATCGAACCTATTTTATCAAAATATAATTTAACCAATGACGAAATTTCTATTAGAATGACTGGTTGTCCAAATGGTTGCGGACGACCATACGTAGCTGAACTTGGCTTTGTAGGAACTGGTCCAAATCAATATAATTTTATGCTTGGTGGCGATAGATTTGGCGAAAGGTTAAACAAACTGTACAAAGAAAAACAAACAGAAAGTCAAATTTTAGACCATGTAGATCAATTGTTGTCGAACTATGTAAAAAACAAATCGGGAAATGAAACTTTTGGTGATTTTGCATTCAGAACTTATTTTGAAAATTAATAAAAAAACAAAAATAGCATTGTGGTTTGCAATGCTATTTTTTCAAATGGTAGTTGGTCAAAAACAGCAAGTTCATCAAAAATTAATTTGGTATGGCTATTACAGTATTTTGAAAATTAACGAAAATTGGAAGGTGAATTCAGAAGTTCAGGAACGTCATTTCATTAATCCTTCAGCGCAACATCAGTTGGTTTTTAGATCTAATGTAGAACGTAAAATTATTCATAATTGGTCGGGTTTAATAGGTTTTACGCTATTTTTGCAAAGTCCGCAAGATCCAAATTCTAACAGCAGTTTAATCGTTCCAGAATTACGACCTAGCATCGGAATTACAAATTTTGAAAAGTTAGGTTCCTTAAAAATAACTAATAAATATCAATTGGAAGCGCGCTTTTTTCACAATCAAAATTTAAATGAATTAGTTAGCGGATATACTTTTTCAAATTTTAGATTTCGGTATCAAATAGGTTTCGATTATCCTATTTTAAGAAAAGAACAATCTGATAAATTAGTGATTAAATTAAAGGATGAGGTCATGCTAAATATTGGAAATCAAATTGTTAAAAATACGTTTGATCAAAATAGAATATATGGCGGAATTCAATATGTTGTTAATCCAAAAGTAGCGTTAGAGTTGGGTTACCTCAATTGGTTTCAGCAGCAAAAGTCGGGCATTGATTATTACAACAGAGATATTTTACGCTTTTCAATAACACATTCAATAGCATTAAAAAAATAAACTATGAACAATACACTTTTTCCAGTTTTTTTGAAAACAGAAACAGCTCATTTTCTAATAGTTGGTGGCGGAAATGTTGGCTTAGAAAAAACAGAAACACTACTTAAACAAAATCCTAAAATCAATATAACCATTGTTGCGCCTTATTTTCATCCAAGTTTAATCTCAATTATTGAAAAAGCAGATAATAATGTAAAAGCTTTTCAAAGACCTTTTGAAGAAACGGATTTAATGGATAAAGATTTTGTAATTATTACAACAGACAAGCCTGAAATAAATTTATTGGTGAGAGAATTGGCACGCGAGCAAAAAATAAAAGTTAATGCTGCCGATCAACCAGATTTGTGCGATTTTTATTTGGGTTCCATAATTAACAAAGGAAATCTCAAAATTGCAATATCAACCAACGGAAAATCGCCAGTTTTAGCCAAGAGAATGCGCGAATATTTTACCGAAGTAATACCTGATACTATAGAAGATAACTTGACTATTTTAAACGAGTTTAGAAAAAATCATAAAGGAGATTTTCAAGAAAAGTTAAACGATTTAAATCAAATAACTCAAAATTTTGTTCCAAAAACTAAACCGAAAGAAACCAAAAACTACAAGCGACTTGCCTTTACTTTGGCGTTATCATTTTTAATGTTTTTTACAGGTTACGGTTTGTCAACAGTTGTCTCGTTTTCGGATATTAAATTGGGTTTACAACTCGTTCCAAAAGAATTTTACTACATGTTGTTGGTTGGTTTTTTTGCTCAATTAGTTGATGGCGCAGTAGGTTTAGGTTATGGCGTAACGTGTGCAACAAGCATGATGTTACTAGGAGTGAAATTGCCAGCAATAAGCGGAAGTATTCACACAGCCGAAATGTTTTCTAGTGCCATTAGTGGATTTTCGCATTACAAATTCGGAAATGTAAATAAAAAACTTCTTTTATGGCTTTCCTTTTTTGGCGTTATTGGAGCAATTTTAGGCGCAATGGCATTAATTTATATTGGTAATCAATACGAACAAATTGCCTATATAATTTTATCATCCTATACTTTTATAATTGGTATCCGATTAATTGTTTTGGCTTTTCGAAAAATTCATCTTAAAAAAAGAATCAAATATTTAGGATTTTTAGGATTTTCTGGCGGATTTATGGATGCTTTTGGCGGTGGCGGTTGGGGTCCAATTGTAACGTCAACTCTCTTAGCTAAAGGTAGAAATTCCAAATATGTAATTGGAACAGTCAGTTTATCTGAATTTTTTGTAACACTAGCAGCTTCAATCGTATTTTTCACTTCTTTGGGCGTAAGTCATTGGTATATAATATTAGGACTAATTATTGGAGGAATTGTTGCCGCTCCAATAGCTGCAAAACTTGCTGGAAAATTACCTCAAAAAGCCGCATTACTGTTTGTTGCAGCATTAGTTATTGTATTTAGTATGAGGGTTTTTCTAAAAATCATCAATTAATTAGAAAATTATAACATTTAGCTTTTGCTATTTAGATTATTTATCTAATAATTTAAATTAATTCAACAAAAAACAGAAAAATAATCTATTTATTTTTTTTTAATAGAAAAATAATCTAAATTTGCATTTCAAATAAGTAAAAAATGAATGTAAAAATGTGCAATATGTGTATGATGATGTGGAAAATTCCGCAGAGCACTTCTATTGCATAATTTTAAATTTTTAAAATATATCCAAATGAAACCTCTGCTAACCGCAGAGGTTTTTTTTTACTCTGAATTTATTTTAGAGTCTTTTCAAATAACAAACTAATAATATGATAAAAGCTGAATCTAGTCAGTTTAAATGATTTCAAAATGAACGTAGTAGCTAAAAATATGATGATGACTTGTATGATGATGCGCACAATATGTTGTATCGACATCAGCTATTACCATAAACGGAAAACGTAAAAGAAATCTATATTTCTATTGTAAAAGTCCCTTTGGTAAGCCATCCAAAGGGGTTTTTTTTTATGCTGAATTTATTTCAGCATCTCATCAAAAATTCAAACATAAATATCTAAAATTTAATATCTAAAATCAATTATCATGAGCACACAAAAATTTTCAACAAACGCACTTCACTCAGGACACGATGTTACTAAAAATGCAGGAACTAGAGCGGTTCCAATTTACCAAACATCATCGTATGTTTTTAATAATTCCGATCATGCAGCCAATCTTTTTGGACTTGCTGAAGCCGGATTTATCTACACAAGATTAAACAATCCTACCAACGACATTCTAGAACAACGACTTGCAAAACTAGAAGGCGGAATTGGAGCAGTCGTTACCGCATCTGGAACGGCAGCAATTGCAACAACATTTTTAACCTTACTAAAAGCTGGAGATCACATCGTTGCATCCAACAGTTTGTATGGCGGAACATATAATTTACTAAAAGTAACTTTACCAAGATTAGGAATCACAACAACGTTTGTTGATCCTTCCAATCCTGAAAATTTCACCAAAGCATCGCAAGAAAATACAAGAGCGTATTTTGTTGAAAGTCTTGGAAATCCTAAATTAGATGTGTTGGATTTAGAAGCGATTTCTAAAGAAGCAAAAGTATATAAAGTTCCGTTTATTGTTGACAATACTGTTGCAACGCCTTATTTATTAAACCCAATAAAATATGGTGCTGACATTGTTATTCACTCACTTACAAAATATATTACCGGAAACGGAACGTCACTTGGAGGCGTAATTATCGATGCAGGAAACTTCGATTGGAGTAACGGAAAATTTCCAGAATTTACCGAACCATCAGCTGGATATCACGGATTAAAATACTACGAAGCACTTGGCGCAGCCTCATTTATTGCAAAAGTTAGAATTGAAGGATTGCGCGATTTTGGTGCCGCTTTAAGTCCATTTAACGCTTTTCAAACCATTCAAGGATTGGAAACTTTAGCAATCAGAATAAAAAAACATTCTGAAAACGCGCTGGAATTAGCCAAATGGTTGCAAACTCAAAACGAAGTGGCTTGGGTAAATTATCCAGGTTTAGAAACTTCAAAATATAAAGAACTTGCTGATAAATATTTGCCAGAAGGAAAAAGTGGTGTAGTAACTTTTGGGTTGAAAGGCGGATTTGAAGCAGCCAAAAAAGTAGCTGACGGAACCAAATTATTCTCGCTTTTAGCCAATATCGGCGACACCAAATCATTAATTATTCATCCAGCGAGTACAACGCACCAACAATTATCGGATGCAGAGCAAGAAACCACAGGCGTTTCTAAAGATTTAATCCGTCTTTCTGTTGGATTGGAAGATATTGAAGATTTGAAAGCTGATTTAAAAGAAGTTTTCGTTTCGCTTCCTGTAGAAAAAATTGTTTAGGTTTTTGTTTGTTAAGAACTGTCTTCAAAATCCCAATTGGAGGCAGTTTTTAAAAATAAATTAAATCAACACAAACCTTAATTTTTCTTAATCTCTTAATGGTTTAAAAAATAAAAAAATGTTACAAAAAATAGACATTCTAAATTTCAAGTTAGAAAAAGGAAAATTGCTAATAAAAACTCCATTATTCTATCAATTTTTTGGTCAACCAATAGGAAATGCTCCGATTGTAATTGTAAATCATGCCTTAACAGGAAATTCAAATGTTACTGGAGAAAACGGTTGGTGGAACGATTTAATTGGAGAAAATAAAATAATCGACACCAATTATTTTACCATAATCGCATTCAATATTCCAGGAAATGGTTTTGATGGAACTACCGAAAATCTAATTACAAATTACAAGGATTTTACAGCCAAAGACATTGCCAGAATTTTTCTGGAAGGAATTAATTTACTTCAAATAGAAACTGTTTTTGCTTTAATTGGAGGAAGTTTAGGTGGCGGAATTGCTTGGGAAATGGCGAATTTACAACCAACTAAATTTCAGAATTTAATCCCAATTGCAACCGATTGGAAAGCGTCCGATTGGGTAATTGCAAATGTTTTAGTGCAAGATCAAATTCTGAATAATTCCGATAATCCAATTGCCGATGCGCGACTTCATGCCATGCTTTTGTACCGAACGCCACAATCGTTAAAACAAAAATTCAGCAGAAATAAACAAGCAAATTCGAATGATTTTCAAATAGAAAGCTGGCTTGTAAATCACGGATTAAAATTACAGAACCGTTTCAAATTGTCTGCTTACAAACTCATGAATCATTTGCTAAAAACTATTGATATTACAAAAGAAACACAAGATTTTGAAGCTTCAGCAGGAAAAATCGTTGCCAACATACACATAGTTTCAGTAGATACCGATTATTTTTTTATTCCAGATGAAAACCGCGAAACATTTGAACTATTAAAACCTATAAAACAAAATGTTTTCTATCACGAAATAAAATCCATTCATGGTCACGACGCTTTCTTGATAGAATTTGACCAATTAGCACAAATATTAGAACCTATTTTTAACAAACAAAAACAACAAAATTATGTCAACGCTTAAAATAAATATAATCCTTTTCGGAATCGGAAATGTAGGAAGCACTTTAATAAAACAAGTTATAGAAAGTCAGAAATTCTTCCTTGAAAAGAGAAATGTCGATTTACGATTTCCAATAATTACCAATTCAACACTTGCTTTTTTTGAAAAAAACGGTATTAAAAATTCATGGGAAGCTAATTTTGCACAATCGGCAATTCCGTTCAGAGTTGAAGATATTATCGAATATGCTCAAGAACAACAATTAGAAAATCTAATCGCAGTCGATGCAACAGCAAGTTCCGAAATTGTAAAAAGCTACATTCCATTAATCCAAAACGGATTCAATATTGTTACAGCCAATAAAAAAGCCAATACATTAGATTTAAATTTTTACAAAGAATTAAGAAAAAATTTAAAAAATCATGACAAAACATTTCTTTACGAAACCAATGTTGGAGCAGGATTACCAGTAGTACAAACCATCAACGATTTGCACTTTTCTGGCGAAAAAATCACAAAAATAAGAGGCGTTTTCTCAGGTTCATTAAGCTACATCTTCAACAGATTTTCTGAAGAAGAAACTACATTTTCCAAAATTCTAGTTGATGCCGAAAAAAACGGATACACCGAACCCGATTCTCGCGAAGACTTATCAGGAAACGATGTAGCAAGAAAATTACTCATTTTAGCAAGAGAAATCGAACAAGAATTTGAATTTTCAGACATCAAAATTTCATCACTTTTACTTCCAGATTTAAACGAGCAACACTCCAAAGCGCAATATGCAATCAATAAATCAGCATTCGATAAACCATTTAATATCGCCAAAATCACACAACCACACAACCACGTTTTAAGATATGTTGGCGAACTTGATGTAATTGCCCAAAACCTCGAAGTAAAACTAATTTCAGTACCAAAAACATCCGCTTTGGGTCAGCTAAAAGGTGCCGATAATCTTATAGAAATCTACACAAAATCCTATGGCGAAATCCCAATTGTAATTCAAGGCGCAGGCGCAGGAAAAGAAGTTACAGCTCGTGGCGTTTTGACCGATATTCTCAAAATTTCCGATAAAATAAAAATTCAAGAAGCCATTTTTCAATAATTTTTCAACCAAACAATTCCAAAACCATAGCAACTACATCGTTGTAGGTTTTTATTTTTCACAAACACTTGCAAAATAAAATTCTATGTCATTACTTTGCATTGTTCATAAACTTATTGATTGTTATCACGAAAGCTGGAGAGATTAGACTCGATGAAAGCTTAGCAACCTATCTACTAGAAAAGGTGCTACATTCTATTCGCCATGGCGAAACAGATAACCCCGAGAATTCTCTCACTTTCTACGATAACATTTTAATATTTTTTTTGGAGCTATTTCCAGCTATCCATTGCAATCTTTTTCTTTTTAAAGAAAAAAGAAAAAGGATTTCCATTGCTATCTGGGCTAGGGCAATCGTTTTTATAAGAAAATCTTTGCTAACAATTAAGTAAAAAATAAAACAAAGTTTTTAAAATTTGTGTAATAAACAAGGATAAAGAATTCGTGCAATTCGTGTTAAAAAACCTTAGCAAACTTTGCGGTCAAGAAAAAAAATATGTCAAAAATAAACCAAGCAATACAAGAAAGAATCCTAGTTCTAGACGGAGCAATGGGAACCATGCTGCAACGCAATAACTTTTCCGAAGAAGACTTCCGTGGCGAACGTTTCAAAGATTTTCCGCATCCATTAAAAGGAAACAACGATTTACTTTCCATTACACAACCCGAAGCCGTAAAAGAAGTCCACAGACAATACTTTCAAGCTGGTGCCGATATTGTAGAAACCAACACCTTCTCAGGAACCACAATCGGAATGGCAGATTACCATCTCGAAGATTTGGTTTACGAACTAAACTACGAATCAGCCAAAATAGCAAGACAAGTAGCCGACGAATTTACAGACAAACCAAGATTCGTCGCCGGTTCCATCGGACCAACAAACCGAACCGCATCAATGTCGCCAGATGTAAACGATCCAGGTTATCGTGCCGTAACTTTCGACGATTTAAGAATTGCCTACAAACAACAAGTCGAAGCCTTAATCGATGGCGGAAGCGACGTATTATTAGTAGAAACAATATTCGACACATTAAATGCAAAAGCCGCACTTTTCGCAATCGAAGAAGTAAAAGAAGAACGAAATCTAGATATTCCAGTAATGGTTTCTGGAACAATTACCGATGCTTCAGGACGAACACTTTCTGGGCAAACTGTAGAAGCATTCTTAATTTCAATTCAACATATAGATTTATTAAGTATTGGTTTCAATTGCGCACTTGGAGCTGATCAATTAAAACCATATTTAAAAAGATTGGCGCACAATACACAACTAAATATTTCGGCACATCCAAATGCAGGATTACCAAATGCATTCGGTCAATACGACCAAACGCCAGCCGAAATGCAAGCCTTAATTAAAGAATATTTACAAGATAATTTAATAAATATAATTGGTGGTTGTTGCGGCACAACGCCAGAACACATCAAAGCAATTGCAGAAGTCGCAGCACAGTTTCAGCCACGAATTTCACAAATTTTCACAAATTAAATATGTTATAATTTCGAATTTCGTTGAGAATTAAAAAAGTACATTTTTAATAAATTTAAATAATTCGTGCCAATTTGTGTAATTCGTGGCTAACAAAAAACTTTGTGGCAAAATAAAAATAAAATGTCAAGAACAAACAAAATAAATTTACAATTATCTGGTCTAGAACCGCTTTTCGTTACCGAAGAATCTATTTTCGTAAACGTTGGCGAACGTACCAATGTAACAGGCTCACGTAAATTTCTAAGATTAATAAAAGAAGAAAATTACAACGAAGCACTTTCTGTAGCAAGAGAACAAGTGGAAGGTGGCGCACAAATAATAGACGTTAATATGGACGAAGGAATGTTGGATGGTGTTTATGCCATGACCAAATTCCTAAACCTAATTGCTGCCGAACCAGATATCGCTCGAGTTCCAGTAATGATAGATTCCTCCAAATGGGAAATCATCGAAGCCGGATTAAAAGTTGTGCAAGGAAAAGCCGTTGTAAATTCTATTTCGCTAAAAGAAGGTGAAGCCACTTTTATCCATCACGCCAAATTAATAAAACGATATGGCGCTGCAGTAATCGTAATGGCTTTTGACGAAGATGGTCAAGCCGATACTTACGAAAGACGAATAGAAATCTGTAAAAGAAGTTATGATGTTTTAGTAAATGTTGTAAAGTTTCCAGCGCAAGACATCATTTTTGACCCAAATATTTTTCCGGTTGCAACTGGAATGGATGAACATAAACTGAACGCATTAGATTTTTTCAGAGCCACAAAATGGATTCGTGAGAATCTTCCGTATGCCAATATTTCTGGCGGTGTAAGTAATGTTTCGTTTTCATTTCGTGGCAACGATACCGTTCGTGAAGCGATGCATTCGGCATTTTTATACCATGCCATTCAAAACGGAATGACCATGGGAATTGTGAATCCCGAGATGTTGGAGATTTACGATCAGGTTGATAAAACATTATTAGAACACGTTGAAGATGTTTTACTAAATCGAAGAGACGACGCAACCGAACGACTTTTAGATTTAGCAGAAACCTTCAAAGGCGATTATAAAGTAAACGAAAAAGCGATTGCCGAATGGCGAAATGGTTCGGTTCAAGAACGATTAACACATTCATTAGTAAAAGGAATCGACGAATTTATAGAAGTTGATGTCGAAGAAGCCCGAGCAAATTCTGAAAGAGCTATTGAAGTTATAGAAGTAAATTTGATGGATGGAATGAATGTCGTTGGTGATTTGTTCGGAAGCGGAAAAATGTTTTTGCCACAAGTTGTAAAATCTGCACGTGTAATGAAAAAAGCCGTAGCTTATTTATTACCATTTATCGAAGCCCAAAAAGATGGAAAATCTTCTTCCGCAGGAAAAGTGTTGATGGCAACTGTAAAAGGTGACGTTCACGATATTGGTAAAAATATTGTTGCGGTAGTTTTGGGTTGTAATAACTTTGAAATTATCGATTTGGGAGTTATGGTTCCGCCAGAAAAAATCATTCAAGCAGCAATTGAACATAACGTAGATATTATTGGATTAAGCGGATTAATCACGCCATCACTCGACGAAATGGTTTATTTGGCTAAAGAATTAGACAAATTAAACATCAAAATTCCGATTATGATTGGTGGCGCGACAACTTCTCGTGCGCACACAGCCGTGAAAATTGCACCAGAATATAAGCAAACTGTAGTTCATGTAAATGATGCTTCACGTGCGGTAACGGTGGCAAGTAATTTATTGCAAGCCGAAACCAAAGAAGGTTACGTAAAAGCAATTCGTGAGGAATACGACAAGTTGCGTGATGGATACTTGAATAGAAGTCGCGATAAAAACTTCCATTCAATTGAAGAGGCTCGTAAAAATAAATTAAAATTAGATTGGGATAATTTCACACCAGTAAAACCCAATTTCATCGGAACAAAAACGGTTGAAGCGGAACTTTCTGAATTGGTAGATTTTATCGATTGGACGCCATTTTTTAATTCGTGGGAATTGTACGGAAAATATCCTGCGATTTTAACGGACGAAATTGTAGGCGAACAAGCAACCAATTTATTTGCCGATGCACAAGAAATGTTACAACAGATTGTGTCCGAAAAATGGTTGACTGCCAAAGGAATTCTAGGAATTTTTCCAGCAAATACAATAAATGATGATGATATCGAAGTTTCTGTCACACTGAGCGCAGTCGAAGTGCCACAAACAGCTAAATTTCTAACTTTACGTCAACAATCTCAGAAAACCGCAGGCGCACCAAACATAGCATTAGCCGATTTTATTGCTCCAAAAGATTCAGGAAAGCAAGATTACATAGGATGTTTCTGTGTAACAACTGGTTTTGGAGTAGATGAAAAAGCAGCCGAATTCGAAAAACAACTAGACGATTACAATTCTATTTTGGTCAAAGCACTAGGAGACCGATTTGCAGAAGCATTTGCCGAATATTTACACTTAAAAGTTCGTAAGGAAATTTGGGGTTACGCATCGGATGAAAATTTATCCAATCAAGATTTAATTTCAGAAGAGTATAACGGAATTCGTCCAGCGCCAGGTTATCCTGCATGTCCAGATCATTTAGAGAAACCTACAATTTTTAAATTACTTAATGTTGAGCAAGAAATAGGAGTGACACTTACCGAAAGTATGGCAATGTGGCCAGCAAGTTCAGTTTCGGGATATTATTTTGCAAATCCGCAGAGTAAGTATTTCGGACTCGGAAAAATAAAAGAAGATCAAGTAATAGATTACGCCAAACGTAGAGGAATTTCTACCGAAATGGCAACCAAATGGCTTTCGCCGAATATAGCAGATTAAATTAGTCATAAAGTCAAAAGTCAAAAGTCTTAAAGGATTTTGACTTTCGACTTTCGACTTTCAAACTTTACGACTAAAATTATGAAAGTAACGCAACATATAGAAAACGCCAACGGAAAACCATTATTTTCGTTTGAGATTCTTCCGCCTTTGAAAGGACAAAATATTCAGTCTATTTTTGATAGTATTGATCCGTTGATGGAATTTAATCCGCCATTTATTGACGTGACTTATCATCGTGAGGAATACGAATTTAAGGAATTGCCAAGCGGATTATTACAAAAGAAAATTGTAAAAAAACGTCCTGGAACAGTTGGAATTTGTGCCGGAATTCAGAATAAATATGATGTCGATGCCATTCCGCATATTCTTTGTGGCGGATTTACCAAAGAAGATACCGAAAATTTATTGATTGATTTGGATTTTCTTGGAATCAATAATGTTGTCGCTCTTCGTGGTGATGCTTTAAAAAACGAAACCTATTTCAGACCTGAACGTGAAGGAAATGAATATGCAACCGACTTGGTTTTACAGGTTAATAATCTAAATCAAGGTATATATTTGGATGAAGATTTGCAGAATTCGGCTTGTACCAATTTTTGTATTGGTGTTGCTGGTTATCCAGAGAAACACATGGAAGCACCAAGTTTAGATAGTGATATTCATTTCTTGAAGCAAAAAATAAAAAATGGAGCAGATTATATTATTACTCAAATGTTTTTTGACAATAAAAAATTCTTTGATTATGTTGCCAAATGCCGTGCTGCTGGGATAACAGTGCCAATTATTCCTGGGTTAAAACCTATTGCGACCAAGAAACAACTGAATTTGATTCCGCACAGATTTTCTCTAGAATTACCAGACGATTTAATTATGGCAGTTGTAAAAGCGAAAGATAACGATGCTGTAAAACAAATAGGAATTGAATGGTGTACGCAACAAAGTAAGGAATTAGTCGCTGCCGGAATTCCTGTTTTACATTACTATTCTATGGGAAGAGCTGAGAATATCAAGGCAATTGCTAAAGAAGTTTTTTAATATTTAACATTGTATTTTGCTTATTGCATATATAATGAATAGCATTGGAATTATAAAAATCATCAATAAAGCAACTATTGAAAGAAGGAAGTATTTTGGTCTATTGCGCAACAATAAGATAATTGCGACGGTATTTATAGAAAAAACAGAAATCGCCCAAAACGGAAAATAAGAATTATTATCTTGAAAAATAATAGATAAAATTAAAGTCGCTAATTCAAGTAGAACAATAACTATTAAGTTTTTATTTAGATTTTCCATGAATTTAATTTTTCCAAATGTAATTCTAATTTCACAAAAGACAAAACCAATCTAGCCCTGATTGTAGCGGCATCCTTTTTTAATTGCCTTGGGTTTAAACCCAAGGCAATTAAAAAAGATAGAGCGAAAAGCAGGAATAAGGAAACCAAAAATGCCCAAGCCATTCGCTCCAAATTAAATTTATAAATCCTAAAGTTATTCTGCTATATTTGTCCAACTTAAAATTTTAGGATGAGGAAGTTGTATTTTTTGATGTTTTTATTTTCTAGTGTAGTTTTCGCTCAAGAAAATAAGGATTCAAATGCTGTTGAAGTATCTTTTTTACGCGGAAATGTGCTGCCACATACTACCGATTTATACCATTTGCAAGGTCATGCCAATGGTGTAATGGTTAGTTTTTTAAAGCAAACTCATGGTGCAGACGAATGGCATTCGGCTTTTAATTTTCCTGATTATGGTGTTTATTTTCAATATCAAAACTATAATAATGACTTTTTAGGAAAGGTTTATGCTGCTGGAGTTCTATATAATTTTTACTTCTTACATCGTAGATTAGAATTTAAATTAGCTCAAGGAATTGGCTATGCAACTAATCCTTATGATAGAGTTACTAACAGTAAAAACAAGGCGTTTGGGTCAACTTTAATGGCCAATACTAACATTGGTTTGTTTTATAAAAAAGAACATTTTATTGATAATTTTGGTTTGCAAGCCGGACTTTTATTCACTCATTTTTCTAACGGACGCACTAAATCTCCCAATAGTGGTATTAATTCTTTTTTGGTTAATTTGGGTGTAAATTATGATTTTTCTAAAACTAAAAATAGAATTATAGACACTTTGGTAAACAAGAAAAAGTATGTTGAACCCATTAAGTATAACTTTGTTGTAAGATTAGGCTTTAATGAAAGTCCAATAATAGGCAGCGGTCAGCATGTTTTTTATCACATGAGTTTTTTTGTTGACAAGCGATTTAATAGAAAAAGTGCTTTGCAAATGGGAACCGAATTGTTCCTGACCAATTATTTTAAAGATTTTATAAAATTTAAAGCCAATGCTTATCCCGAACTAAATATTGACCCCAATACCGATTATAAACGAGTAGGCGTCTTTGCAGGATATGAATTATTTGTCAATAAAATTTCGTTAGAAGCACAACTAGGATATTATATTTATCAACCTTTTAAGAACGATATTTCAATTTATGATCGAGTTGGATTTAAGTATTATATCACTCCAAAAATATTTACCAGTTTTTCTGTAAAAACACATTTTTTTTTAGCTGAAGCTTTAGAGTGTGGTGTTGGTGTAAGATTATAAAAGAGACAAATGAAAAAAATTATTATAGTAGCGATAGCGGTATTGGTTTTTATATCTTGTGAGAAACCCAGTGAATGTTACGAAAGTACAGGCGATATGACAACGCGTTTAGTTTCTGTAAATTCATTTTCTAAAATAAAAGTTTATCGTGGTATTGCAGTAGTTGTTACGCAAGGTGCAACTTATAAAGTAGAAATTCAAAGCGGTAGTAACTTGATAGACAATATAGAAGTGACTCAAAATGGCAATCAATTAGTTTTTAAAGACAATACAACCTGCAATTGGCTGCGCGATTATGGGCAAACTACCATTTATATTACAACACCAAATCTTGAAGAAATTTATTCTAAAACCGAGCGCGATATTAGCTCTAATGGCGTTTTAACTTTTCCAGTTCTTAGAATTTCAGCTTTAGATAAAGACGCCGATGGAGAAGAAGGTGCAGGAACAGGAGATTTTTATATAAATGTCAACAACAACCAATTGGTTATAGAAAACAACAATGTGTCTAGATATTTTATTTCGGGCACTACCAACGAAGCATTGCTAAATCTATATGCAGGCGATGGACGAATTGATGCGCAAGAGTTAACAGCACAAAACATAAAAATTTACCATCGCGGCTCTAACGATATGATTGTAAAACCAATACAAAGCATTACAGGAGAGATGGTTAGCACCGGAAATATAATCCTAAAAAACAATCCGCCAATTGTAAACATTCAGCAATTATATCAAGGACATGTAATTTATAATTAGAAGCTACTTCCAGCTATTCGGTGCAAGTTTTTTCATTCCAAGCTATTTTTGTAAGCTATAAAAAGAGCTTCCGTTGGTCGCTTTTTTCTAGCAACAAAAATTAGCTTTCCATTTCAAAAAGCTTTCCACTACTATCTGGGCTAAATTTCGTACTTCGTAAATTGTACTTCTAACTTTTTTTACTCGTTTTCTCTCTAAAAATCTCTTCCAAGTTTTTGCTTTTCAAACTAATTTGAAGTGTTTTTAATCCGTTTTCTTGTGCAAAGTCAAACAATGACGAACGCATGTCCGTTTCTGTTTCGAAAGTCAATTCCCAAACCTTCTCGTTTGTGTTTTTGTACGATTTTAAATAAGATAATTTTGCAAATAGAGTTTCATTTACAACTTTATCAAACTCAACTTCAATTACTTGTTCCTTAATTTCCGAAACCAGTTTGTCTAATTTTTTATCAGTAACAATTTTTCCGTTATTGATGATGATAACTCTGTCGCAAATCGCTTCAACTTCTTGCATAATGTGTGTAGAAAGAAAAACCGTTTTGTTTTTGCCAACGTTTTTAATTACGTTTCTAATTTCTACTAATTGATTTGGATCTAAACCTGTAGTGGGTTCATCCAAAATCAAAACATCAGGATTGTGTAATAAAGCCGTTGCCAATCCAACTCTTTGACGATATCCTTTAGACAATTGTCCAATTTTTTTATGGCTTTCTGGTGATAATCCTGTAAGTTCAATTACTTCTTCAATTCGTGATTTAGCAACTTTATAAACATCGGCATTAAATTCTAAATATTCACGAACCTACAAATCCAAATACAACGGATTGTGTTCTGCCAAATAGCCAACAGAAAGTTGTACCGCTTTTTGGCTTTCATTTACATCATTTCCGTTCACCGATGCTTTTCCTTCGTCGGCATTGATGTAAGTAGTCAAAATTTTCATCAACGTAGATTTTCCAGCACCATTTGGTCCAAGAAAACCAACAATTTCTCCTTTTTTTACAGAAAATGAAACATTATCTAGCGCTTTTTGAGCACCATAACTTTTCGAAATATTTTGAACTTCTATTGACATAACTTGATATTTGTAGCAAATGTAAACAGAAATATTTTTGATTTATTGTTTTTCTCGTCACATTAGTTATTTTTTTAAATATCATTTCTATATTTACTCATTATAAAGATAAATTAATTCATGAAAAAACTAATGTTATTATTGTTCGTGTTTGGATTGTCGGTTCAAGCTCAAGAGAAACCAAAAATCTTAAAAGAAGAAGTAACGAGAATCGAAACCGAATTAGCATCTGATAAAATGCAAGGAAGAGCGATTTTTACACCAGGAATAGATTCTGCTTCGGTTTTTATTGAAAAAGAATTTGCCAAAATTGGACTCTCTTATTTTAAAGATTTAAAAAATTACCGACAAGAATTTATAGCCCAAGATAAATCGGCCAACAACGTAATCGGAATTCTTCCTGGAAAATCTAAACCAGATGAATTTGTTATATTTTCTGCCCATTTTGACCATTTAGGAATGGATGATTCTGAAAGTGATAAAGTTTATAATGGTGCCAATGACGATGCTTCTGGAGTTACTGCAGTTATTGCTTTAGCCAAATATTTTAAAGAATTAAACAATAACGAACGCACCATTATTTTTGTAACCTTTACAGGAGAAGAAGTTGGTGGATTTGGTTCTGGATTTTTCTCTAAAAACATGAATGCCGACAAAGTTGTGGCAATGTTCAATATAGAAATGATAGGAACAGAAAGTAAATGGAATAAAAATTCAGCCTATATTACAGGATTTGAAAAATCAGATTTTGGAGCTATTTTACAAAAGAATTTAAAAGGTTCCAATTTCAATTTCTATGAAGATCCATATCCAAGAGAACAACTTTTTTACCGATCAGACAATGCAAGGTTAGCAGCTTTAGGAGTTCCGGCTCATACAATTTCGACTTCCAAAATGGATTCCGAACCTAATTACCACCAATTGAGTGATGAGATTTCAACATTAGATTTAGACAACATGACCGAAATTATAAAAGCAATCGCCATCAGTTCAGAATCTATAGTTAAAGGAGTTGATACGCCAACAAGAGTTAAAAAGCTTAAAAGCAATTAAGTTTCACGAAAACGTTTACGTAACTTTTTTAAAATAATTTATACTTGTATAACATTTTTAGTTACTTTAGCAAAACACAATAGGAACAATGAGTACAATTTTCACAACTTATTTTTATAACATTTCTTATTTCTTTTTTTGGAAGAAACAGGGATTGTTATTGTGTTATGTAAAGAACTAAATTATATAAAAACATAAATATTCAATCCCGATGCAAATCGGGATTTTTTTTTACTCTGAATTTAGTTCAGAGTCTATTCTAAATTTTATAATGAAAGAAAAAGTCGCCATACAAGGAATTAAAGGATCGTTTCATCATCAAGTTGCTCTAGAATATTTTCAAGAAAATGTTGAGCTTGATGAATGTTTGTCGTTTGAAGTACTGGTTGACAGCATGTTAGACAACAAATCGGAATTAGCTGTTATGGCAATTGAAAACTCTATAGCAGGTTCAATTATTCCAAATTATGCCTTAATTGACAAGAACAATTTGCACATTATTGGCGAACATTATTTAGATATTATTCAGAATTTAATGGTTCTAAACGGACAAAATATAGACGAAATTCAAGAAGTACATTCGCATCCAATGGCCTTATTGCAATGTATGGATTTCTTAAAAAAACATCCGCATATTAAATTAGTTGAAGATAAAGATACAGCCGAAACCGCAAGAAGAATTCACCTAAATCAAATAAAAGGAATAGCCGCAATCGGAAGTAAAGTAGCAGCAGAATTATATGATTTAAACATAATTGCACCCGAAATTCAAACTGTAAATAATAACATGACCCGATTTTTTATTTTAAGTAAAGAAGAAAGTCAAATAAATAAAGAAGAAGTAAACAAAGCATCTTTAAAATTCGAATTAGACGACACGCCAGGAAGTTTGGCAACCGTTTTAAATGTAATGACCAATTGCAAATTAAACCTAACAAAAATTCAATCGATGCCCATAATAGAAACACCTTTTCAATATTCATTCTTTGTAGATGTAGTTTTTGAAAAGTACAAACATTATGAAAAAGCCACCAAAATTTTACAAATAATGACCAATCATTTTAAGGTTTTAGGAGAATATAAGAATAAAAAGCAATAACAATTTCAAAAATCAATTTCAAAAATCAAAAATCAATTTCAATATCAAAATTCAATCAGTGAAAATCTGTATAATTCGTGGCAGAAATAATAATAATTCAACCTAATTAGTGAAATTTTTAAAAGTAAGAATTTGTGATAATTTGTGTAATTCGTGGCAAAAAAAGATACTGAAACGAAGTTCACTGAACACTTCTGATAATTAAATAATTTGTGAAGTAAATAAATTCAGCATAAATGATAAAAACAGCAAAAAGATTAGAAACCGTACAAGAATACTACTTTTCAAGAAAATTGAAAGAAGTAAGACAACTCATGTCCGAAGGAAAACCAATCATCAATATGGGAATTGGAAGTCCAGATTTGGCGCCACATTCGTCTGTGATTGAAGCCATTCAAAAATCCTTATTTGATGATAAAGCACACGAATATCAAAGTTATCAAGGATTGCCAGAATTGCGTCAAGGTTTTGCTAATTTCTATAAAAATCAATTTGATGTTGACTTAGATTTTAATCTAGAAATGTTGCCATTAATGGGTTCTAAAGAAGGAATAATGCATATTTCATTAGCTTTTTTGAATGAAGGCGATGAAGTTTTAATTCCGAATCCGGGTTATCCAACGTATGCTTCTGTAACCGAATTAGTTCAGGCAAAAGCGGTTTATTACGACTTGAAAGAAGACAACAATTGGCAACCCGATTTTGAAACATTAGAAAAAACGGATTTATCAAAAGTAAAGCTAATGTGGGTTTGTTATCCGCACATGCCAACAGGCGCAAACGGAACTTTAGAATTGTATAAAAAACTAATTGATTTTGGAAAAAAACACGATATTTTAATTGTAAACGACAATCCGTATAGTTTTGTTTTGAACGATAATCCGATATCAATTTTACAAGTTGAAGGCGCAAAAGAAATTGCACTAGAACTAAATTCATTGAGTAAAACGTTCAATATGGCAGGTTGGCGTGTCGGAATGGTTTTGGGAAATTCAAAATTCATAGATTCTATTCTAAAAGTAAAAAGCAATATGGATTCGGGAATGTTCTACGGAATTCAAAAAGGCGCTATCGAAGCATTAAAATTAGGGAAAGAATGGTTTGAAAGTCAGAATGAAATTTATACAAAACGACGAAATTTAATCTTTCAATTGGCAGAAAAATTAGAATGTACGTTTGATAAAAATTCGGTTGGATTGTTTGTTTGGGCAAAATTACCAGCCGGAATTCAATCGGAAGAATTTATTGATAATTTATTGTATGAAAAGCATTTGTTTCTAACGCCAGGAGCAATATTTGGAAGCAACGGCGAAGGATACATTCGATTTTCATTGTGCGTGAAAGAAGAAAATATCGTTGAAGCAATTAAAAGATTTTAATTTCCTAACAGGTTTTCAGAACCAGTTAGGTATAATTTGAAGACATGAAAATAGTTATAATAGGAATCGGATTAATCGGCGGATCGATGGCATTAGACATAAAATCAATTTATGATGATGCAATAATTTTCGGAATTGACGCCAACGAAAAACATCTGGACGAATCAATTCAACTTGGATTAATAGACGAAAAAGCATCCGAAAATGATTTAATTAACGCAGATTTGGTAATTGTTTCTGTTCCAGTTGATGTTGGATTATTAATTTTGCCAAATATTTTGGATAAAATTGGAGAACAAACTTTGGTTTTTGATGTAGGTTCAACTAAAAATCCAATTTGTGAAGCGATTGCAAATCATCCGAAAAGAAGGAATTTTTTAGCGTGTCATCCAATTGCAGGAACAGAATTTTCTGGACCGAAAGCTGCAATAAAAGGATTGTTTGAAGGAAAAACAAACATCATTTGTGAAGTTGAAAAAACAACGTTCAAATTGCAAGAAACGGCAATGGATTTGTTTAAAAAACTCGGCATGCGAATTCGTTATATGGATCCAAAATCGCATGATAAACACATTGCTTATGTTTCTCATTTATCGCACATAAGTTCGTTCATGCTAGGAAAAACAGTAATTGAGAAAGAAAAAGACGAGCAAGATATTTTTGATATGGCAGGTTCGGGATTTGAAAGTACGGTTCGTTTAGCCAAAAGTTCGCCAGCCATGTGGACACCAATTTTTAAACAAAATAAAAAACAAGTAGTAAAATCGTTAGAAGAATACATTCAGAATTTAACGCACTTTAAAGAATTATTAGAAAACGATAATTACGAAGAAGTTTATAACGAAATGCAGAATACTAATAGAATTAAAGAGATATTAAAATAGCTATAAGCAGTAGGCTTTAAGCAGTAAGCAAGCAAAATTGCGATTACTGCTTAAAGCTTATTGCCTAAAGCCTAAAGCCAATAAAAATGGAAAACAAAAAAGAAATGAGAACGTGGTTAAATGATTTCAATTTAACGCATCCGCTAGTAATTGCTGGACCTTGTAGTGCAGAAACAGAAGAACAAGTATTGAAAATTGCTCACGAATTGAAGAATTCTGACGTGTCAATTTTTAGAGCTGGAATTTGGAAACCAAGAACGCGTCCTGGAGGATTTGAAGGCGTTGGTGCCATTGGATTAAAATGGTTGCAAAAAGCCAAAGCCGAAACTGGTTTGCTAATGGCGACCGAAGTTGCCAATGCGGCGCACGTAAAATTAGCTTTGGAACACGATATTGATGTGTTGTGGATTGGCGCACGAACAACTGTAAACCCATTTGCAGTTCAAGAAATTGCCGATGCTTTGCAAAATACCGACAAAATTGTGTTGGTAAAAAATCCGGTAAATCCAGATTTGGCTTTGTGGATTGGCGGCGTTGAGCGTTTGTACAATGCCGGAATCAAGAAACTTGGAGTTATTCACAGAGGATTTTCGACGTATGAAAAAACTAAATACAGAAACATTCCAGAATGGCAAATTGCTATTGAATTGCAAAGTAAGTTTCCAGATTTGCCATTAATTTGTGATCCGTCGCACATTACTGGTCGTAGAGATATGATTCAAGAAGTGTCGCAACAAGCTTTAGATTTGAACTATGATGGACTAATTATTGAAACACATACCGATCCAGATAATGCTTGGAGCGATGCGGCACAACAAGTTACGCCAACAGTTTTAAAACAAATTTTTGAAGATCTAAAAGTCAAAAAAACATCGTCTAACGAAGAAGATTTTAATACCGAAATGATAAAACTTCGTGCTAATATTGATATTGCCGATGCTAAATTGCTAGAACTTTTAGGTAACAGAATGAAAGTCGCAGAACAAATAGGTGCTTTGAAGAAAGCCAAAAATGTAGCGGTTTTACAAAATAAAAGATGGAATGAAATTCTGGGTAAAATGATTCTTGACGGAGAAGAAAAAGGCTTGAGCGAAGAATTTATTCTTAAGTTATTTAAGGCAATTCACCAAGAAAGTATCAGTCATCAAGAGAGAATTATTAATTCATAACTATTTTAAATGTTGAATTATAAATTTTAAATGTTGAATTAACGTAATTTTGACATTTAAAATTTATAATTCAAAATTCATAATAAATATAAATGACAGGAATCGTATATAAATCTACAGGAAGTTGGTACACCGTAAAATCTATGGAAGGTGATTTTATGGAATGTCGTATCAAAGGTAAATTCCGCATCAAAGGAATAAAAAGCACCAATCCTATTGCGGTTGGGGATGTTGTAGATTATGATTTAGATGAAAATTCCGATGTTGTTACTGGAACAATCACAAATATTCACGAAAGAAAAAATTACATTGTTAGAAAATCGGTAAATCTTTCGCATCAAATGCACATTATTGCATCCAATTTAGATTTTGTTTTCCTTTTAATTACGGTAAATAATCCGCCAACAACATTCAATTTTATTGATAGATTTTTGGTTACAGCTGAAGCTTATGGAATTGAAACAATTTTGGTTTTTAATAAAATCGATACCTTAGATGAAGTTACACTTGATGAACAATTGTATATGCAACACGTTTATCAAGAAATTGGATACAAATGTTTGCGAGTTTCATCAACAGAAGGAAAAGGAATTGAAGAGTTAAAAGAATTGATGATAGGAAAAACTACTATGTTTTCGGGTCATTCTGGTGTAGGAAAATCAACTTTGGTTAATGCAATGGAACCAAGTTTAGATTTAAAAACAAAAACAATTTCTGAGCAAAGCATGCAAGGTCAGCACACTACAACTTTTGCAGAAATGTATGATTTATCTTTTGGAGCAAAAATTATCGATACACCTGGAATAAAAGGTTTCGGAATTGTTGACATGGAAAAAGAAGAAATCAGCGGCTATTTTCCAGAGTTTTTTAAGCTGAAAGACCAATGCAAATTCAACAATTGTTTGCATAAAGAAGAACCTAAATGTGCTATAAAGCAAGCATTAGAAGAAGATAAAATTTCTTGGACGCGCTACAATAGTTATTTAAAAATTCTTGAAGGTGATGATGAAAATTACCGACAAGATATTTACAATGAAGACAGAATTGCAAGCGATGAAACAAGGAATAAGTAATTTTAAAAATCAATTGCAAACTTAACTGTCATCTTGAGCTTGTCGAAGGACAAAAATCAATTTCAAATTTATAAATTTGTCATTCCGAAGAAATCTCACGTATTTTGTCATTCTGACGAAGGAAGAATCTCATAAAGAATAACACAATCTAAATCAAATGAAAGCTGTAATCCAAAGAGTTTCTCATTCATCTGTAGTAATTGACAATAAAATTGTAGCCGAAATTCAAAAAGGTCTTTTAATTCTAATCGGAATTGAAGATGAAGATAATCAAGAAGATATCATTTGGTTAACATCTAAAATTGCAAATCTTCGTATTTTTGCTGATGAAAATGAGGTTATGAATCTGTCTGTAAAAGATATTGGTGGAGATGCAATTGTTGTTAGTCAATTTACGCTTCATGCATTGACCAAGAAAGGCAACCGACCGTCTTATATAAAGGCTTCAAAACCAGAAATTTCCATGCCATTATATGAGTGTTTTGTTTCTCAATTGGAATTGGAAATGGGTAAGAAAGTTGCGACAGGACAATTCGGTGCCGATATGAAAGTAGCACTTGTCAATGACGGACCAGTTACTATAATTATTGACAGTAAAAATAAAGTGTAATTGTCAATTTTATTAAAAAAAATCTTATTTTTGAACAAAGACTATCATGATGAAATATAAGATTTTTACACCTATTTTATTACTATTTATTGGCTTAATTAATGCTCAAAACAAGGATTATTCTTTGTTGTTAATTCCAGAAAACCTTAAAGAAAACGCCAACAGTATTATTAGAAATCAATTGGTTGATATAGAGATCAATTCTCAGAAGACTTTGTCTATTAAAACAAGCAAGACAATTACAGTTTTAAATTCTAAAGGATTAAGTAATGTAGATGCACGCGAGTATTATAGTGATTCAGAGAAAATAATTTCAATTCAGGCAACAGTTTACAACTCATTTGGTAAAGAAATTAAGAAATTTAGGAGAAGTGATTTTAGCGATCAAAGCGTTGCTGATGGTTTTTCTATTTTAACAGACGGACGTTATCTTTACTTAGACTATACGCCTATTGAATATCCATTTACGGTTGTTTATGAGAGTGAATTGAAAGGATCAAATACTGCTTTTATACCTTCATGGAGTCCAATTGATGATTATTTTGAAAGTGTACAAAAATCTGAATTTACAATTCATTTTCCATCCGATCTTGGGTTTAAATACAAAGAATTAAATTTTGAAGCAAGAGATATTAAGAAAAAAGAATTGCCCAATTCCATATCGTTTTCAGTAGAAAATTTAGTTGCAGAAAAGCCAGAAGAGTTATCACCATCACCCAATAAAATTCTTCCATCGGTAAAGTTTGCTTTAGAAAAATTTAGATTAGAAGGTGTTGAAGGTACTTCTAAAACTTGGGAAGATTTTGGTTTATGGATGTATAATAGTCTGTTGAGTAGTACAGAAGAACTATCGGAAGAAACTCAAAAAAAAGCAAAAGAACTCGTTGGTAATGAGTCTGATGATATAAAAAAAGCCAAAATTATATACCAATATGTTCAAGATAAAACTAGGTATGTAAGTATTCAATTAGGAATTGGTGGATGGAAGCCAATGTTGGCAAAAGATGTAGATAGATTGGGTTATGGTGACTGTAAAGCACTTTCAAATTATACCAGAGTATTATTGAAAAGTGTTGGAGTAGAATCATTCTACACAGAAATTTATGGCGATACAAATAAACGAGATTTTCAAAACGATTTTGTTGCCATGCAAGGAAATCATGTTATATTAACATTGCCAAATAAAGGCAAGTACATTTTTTTAGAATGTACAAATCAGTCAGTTCCGTTCGGATTTCAAGGTGACTTTACCGACGATAGGTTTGCATTAATGATAAAACCAACAGGAGGCGAAATTATTAAAACTAACGAATACCTAGAAAAAGCAAGTACACAAATCTCTAAAGGGAATTATGCGATTGATCTAGACGGAAATATTAAAGGTAATTTACTAATAAAATCTAAAGGTATTCAGTATGATAATGCTTTTGGTATTGAAAAAAAATCTAAAGATGACATAGATGACTATTACAAAGCTCATTTTAATTGGATTAATAACCTAAAAATGGACAAGATTAAATTCCATAATGATAAAGATAACATTGAATTTACAGAAGAATTACAAATAAGTGCTTCTAGTTATGGTAGTAACAATGGTAGTGTAATGATGATTCCTATAAATGTTTTTAATCAAAGCAACACAATTCCGCAAAGGTATCGCAATAGAAAAAATCCGATGGAAATTTCAAGAGGATTTTATGATGAAGATGAAATAGAAGTGCTGCTTCCAGAAGGATTTAAATTAGATGCAAAACCAGATGTAACAGAAATCAAAGATAAATTTGGAGTTTATAAAATGGAAGTAGTAGTAATTAGTTCGAATAAATTGTTATACAAACGATCATTACTAATTAGCAAGGGCATTTATGATAAAGTTGAATATGAAAATTACAGAAAATTTAGAGAACAAATTGCAAGAGCAGACAATTCGAAAATAGTCATAACTAAAATATGAAAATGAAAAAATATGGGTTGTTTTTTTTACTAGTTTTACTAGGAATTAATAAATCTATTTCTCAAAAAAGAGAATTAGGAAATGTAACAATTGAAGAGTTAAATGAAAAATTTCATCCCAAAGATTCTTCTGCAGTTGCAGCTGTAATTTTTAAAAAAGGTGATGTAAGTTATGCTTTTACCGACGAAGAGGGATTTACAATGATAACTGTTGTTAAAACTAAAATCAAAGTTTACAAGAAAGAAGGATACGATTTTGCTAACAATGAAATTGAATATTATATCGGTGGAACTACCAAAGAAAGTGTTTCTATTGATGATGCGTTAACGTACAATTTGGTTAATGGAAAAATTGAAAAAACAAAATTGAAGAAAGAAAGTGAGTTTGATGAAAATATAAACAAATATTGGAGTAACAAGAAAATCACCATGCCCAATGTTAAAGTAGGTTCGATAATTGAGTTTCAGTACACCATAAGATCAAAAAGATTTCAAGGGCTAAGAGAATGGTATTTTCAATCTTTAATACCAGTTAACTACGCTGAGCTTACAACTCGGATTCCAGAATTTTATGTGTATAAATCAAATCAAAAAGGATTTATTTTTCCTAAAATAATTTCTGAAAAAAAGATGAAAAAAGTGCATTTAACTGGTATGCAGCGAAATGATGATCGCGGAATGGTAGTTGGACAAAGAAGTAATTATGTAGAAGATGATTTTGAATATGAAGAACTAAAAACTAACTATATAGTTCAAGATCTTCCTGCAATGAAAGAGGAATCTTATGTAAATAATATAAATAATTATATGTCTTGCGTTTCTCATGAGTTAAATTATGTTGCTTATCCAAATAAACCATTAAAAACATATTCTACTAATTGGGAGTCAGTAACTAAAACTATTTTTGACGAAGGTGATTTTAGTTTAGAATTGAATAAAACAGGTTATTTTGATAATGATGTAAACGTTGTTATATCAGGTTTAACATCGCCCAATGAAAAGATTGCTGCTATTTTTAATTTAGTGAAATCTAAAGTAAAATGGAATAAAAATTATGGAATATATTGTAATAACGGAGTTAAAAAAGCCTACTTAGACAATGTAGGAAATGTTGCAGAAGTAAATTTGATTTTAACTTCAATGCTTCGTTATGCTGGCTTAACAGCAAATCCAGTTTTAGTTTCTACAAGGTCTAATGGAATTGCTTATTTCCCATCAATTGCAGCTTTCAATTATGTCATTTGCGCAATCGAATTGCCAGACGGATTGGTTTTACTTGACGCAACCAATCAATATGCAATGCCAAATGTTTTACCAGATAGGGATTTAAATTGGAAAGGAAGAATGATAAGAAACGACGGAACGTCTATGGATGTCAATCTTATGCCAAGTTTATCCTCACGTGAATTAGCAAACGTTAGTTACCAATTAAAATCGGACGGAACTATAACCGGAAAAATAAAAAAACAATATTCTGATTATCTTGGATTGTCATTTAGAAATAAATATAATTTGCTAAAAGAAGAAATGTATTTGGAAGAAGTAGAAACACAAAAAAATATTGACATAACTGATTATGCAAGAGAAAATCAAGAAGAGTTGAGCAAGTCAATTGGGGAATCTTTTTCTTTTATAGATACTAAACATTCAGAAATAATTGCTAATAAAATCTATTTTTCACCATTGGTATTTCTTGCCTTAACCGAAAACCCTTTTAAACAAGAAGTTAGAGAATATCCTATTGACTTTAGTTACCCAACATCAAGAAAATACAATATAATAATAGATTTGCCCGATGGTTATGTTGTAGAATCAATGCCTGCACCACTAAATATTGCTATTGTAGAAAACATAGGTAGTTTTAAATATTTAATATCTAATACAGGTAGTAAAATACAAGTATCGGTAACTTTTGATATCAATAAAGCAATAGTTGGATCAGAATATTATGAAATTTTAAAAGCCTTTTTTAAACAATTAATTGAAAAACAAAACGAAAAAATAATAATTACAAAAAATTAAAAAGATGAAAAAATATGGGTTGTTTTTTTTGCTGGTTTTACTAGGAACTAATAAATCTATTTCTCAAAAAAGAGAATTAGGAAATGTAACAATTGAAGAGTTAAATGAAAAATTTCATCCCAAAGACTCTTCTGCGGTTGCAGCTGTAATTTATCAAATAGGTGAAACTAAATTTCTGTACTCTCAAAATGACGGTTTTAAACTAGTAACTCAAATAGATACTAAAATCAAAATTTATAAAAAAGAAGGATACGATTTTGGAAATGTGGGTTATAGTTTCTATAAAAACGGAAGCACAACCGAAAAAATACTTTTTTCAAAAGTCAATACCTATAACCTAGTAAACGGTAAAATTGAAAAATCAAAGATAAAAAGCGATGGTGAATTTACAGACAAAAAAAATGAAAATTGGTCTGTAAAAAAGATAACATTTCCAGATGTAAAAGAAGGTTCAATAATAGAATATCGCGTAGAAATCACATCGCCGTTTTATACAAATTTTCCAAAATGGAATTTCCAAAAAAATATACCCGTAAACTACTCTGAATATGCAACAATAATACCCGAGTATTTCACTTATAATGCTAATCTAAAAGGTTTTTTATCTCCTTCAATAAAAGAAGAAAATAAAGCTAACAGAATTGTTATTGACTCTAAAGAACGAGGTTCACAAGGCACCATGTTTTCATCAGACAGGATTGAATATATTGACGTTTGTAAAACCTATAAAGTTGTTGATGCACCAGCACTTAAAGATGAATCGTTTGTTAATAATATAGAAAATTATACATCCTCAATAATTCATGAATTGTCGGGTACAAAATTCCCTAATAGCAATTATCAAAGTTATGCTAACAATTGGGAAACTGTTGTAAAAGAAATTTATAAAGATGAAGATTTTGGGTCAGAATTAAATAAAGATAACTACTTCGAGAATGATTTAAAATTACTTTTAGAAGGACTAACCGTTAAAAATGAAAAGATTGAAATAATATTTAATTATGTAAAATCTAGAATGAACTGGAACGGAAACTATGGTTACTATTGCAGTGACGGAGTTAAAAAAGCGTACCAAAATAAAACTGGAAATGTTGGTGAAATAAATCTTATGCTTGTTGCAATGCTTAAATATGCTAATATTGATGCCAATCCTATTTTGTTAAGCACAAGATCTAACGGTATATCCTTTTTTCCATCAAGAACCGCTTTTGATTATGTAATTGCAGGTGTCGATGTAGATAATGAAATCATACTTTTGGATGCAACCAATAAATATGCTGCTCAAAATATTTTACCCATTAGAGACTTAAATTGGATAGGAAGAATGATACGAAAAGATGGTAGCTCTACCGAAATAGATTTAATGCCCAAAAAAATCTCAAAAGAAGTTACAAATTTTATAGGAGCAATAAATAATGATGCCGAAATTGCAGGAAGAGCTAAAAGAATCTATTTTGATTATGATGGATTTGTTTTTAGAGATAGAAACGTTGAACTTTCTAACCAAACGTATATTGAAAAACTAGAAAAAAAATTCAATAATATTGAAATTAGCGAATTAGTAATTGATAATAAAACACAGTTAGACTTGCCTGTTTCAGAAACATTTACCTTTAAAACCAATAATTCTATAGAGAAAATAGGTGACAAAATGTACTTTTCACCAATGCTGTTTTTTGCTCAAAAAGAAAACCCTTTTAAGTCGGAAACGAGAGAATATCCAATAGATTTTGTTTATCCAGATCAAGAACGATATTTGTTAAATATTACTATACCAGAAGGTTATGTGGTTGAGTCGTTGCCCAAATCTGTCTCTATGTCATTGTCCAACAATAATGGAGGCATTAAATATTTAGTGTCTAATGATGACGCTTCTAAAATTCAAGTATCGTTAACATTCGAAATAAACACCTCTATTTTTGCAGCAGAATATTATCCAGAATTGAAAGCTTTCTTTGCCGAAAAAATTAAAATTGAAAACGAAAAAATAGTACTTAAAAAAATATAACATGAACCTAAAAAACTCCCAACAAGAAGTCGACAACTGGATAAAAAACCATGGAGTTCGCTATTTTAACGAGCTAACCAATATGGCACAACTTACAGAAGAAGTAGGTGAAGTTGCACGAATTATTGCACGCCGATACGGAGAACAATCAGAAAAAGAATCTGATAAAAACAAAGACCTTGGCGAAGAACTAGCCGATGTGGTTTTTGTAGAAGTGCTGCAAACTTGGCATCAGATGGAGAGTTATCGATATACTTATCGAAGACACAGGACTCATCGAAGATGATGTCTTTGGACACACGCTGCGGACCGTACGTGCCATTGTGGTCCGTCGCGGTCTGCCGTAACTCCCCGTATGCGCAAGCTTTGCATATGGGTCTGACCTTAGCAACGTCAGTGTCCGAGAATTGAGCGTTCTTGGAGTGAGAGCGGTGCCAGAGGATGGACTGTTTGGACA
>NZ_JAYWFT010000139.1:0-24710 GCF_043778725.1 Flavobacterium sp.
TTTATGCAATCTTCTTTAAATGCATAATCATATTTAACTTTTCTTTCCATAAAAAATGCCCCAAATAGTGTCTAACTTTTTGGGGCATGTCCATTTTAACTTTAAATTGATGTTTTAAATATACGTAACAAAAAGCAATTTTCTAAACTAGAAAATTGCTTTTTTTGTTTAAGAAAAACTCAAATTTTCTTTCAAAAAAGCTAGCGAAAACTTGCGTAAAAAAAGTTTAAAAGCCTTATAACTAGCGGTTTTTCTAAATTTTAACGTTTGTAAACAATTGTTAAACAAATAGTTATGAAATAGTGAAAAATAGTAGTATTCCTACGCATTGTTAAAAACTAAACCCGATTGTCAATAACTTTGACTTTCATTTTCGGTTAAAAAACACAATCTTTGTAACTCTCTAAATAAGTTAAAAATATCTTAAAAAATTCAAAAATGAGCTTCATAGAACCAATCCTTTCAGAAAATAAAAATCGCTTCGTTATTTTCCCTATTAAACACCACGATATTTGGGAATGGTACAAAAAAATGGAAGCGAGTTTTTGGACTGCAGAAGAAATTGATTTATCGCAAGACTTAAACGATTGGAACAATAAACTAAATAACGAAGAAAAATATTTCATTAAACATATTCTTGCATTTTTCGCAGCGTCTGACGGAATTGTAAACGAAAACCTTGCTGAAAATTTCGTAAACGAAGTACAATATGCTGAAGCAAAATTCTTTTATGGTTTTCAAATCATGATGGAAAACATTCATAGCGAAACTTATTCGTTATTAATTGATACGTATGTTAAGGACGAAGCAGAAAAAGATCAGTTGTTTAATGCATTGGAAGTTTTTCCTGCAATTAAGAAAAAAGCAGATTGGGCTTTAAAATGGATTGATTCTGATTCTTTCGCAGAACGTTTAATTGCATTTGCAGCTGTTGAAGGAATTTTCTTTTCTGGTGCATTTTGTTCTATTTATTGGTTGAAAAAACGTGGATTAATGCCAGGATTAACATTTTCTAACGAATTAATTTCTCGTGACGAAGGTGTTCACTGTGACTTTGCCGTGCATTTACACAACCACCATTTAGTAAACAAAGTTCCAAAAGAACGTATCAGAACTATTATTGTTGATGCGTTAAATATTGAAAGAGAGTTTATTACAGAATCTCTTCCGGTTTCTTTAATTGGAATGAACGCTACTTTAATGACGCAATATTTAGAATTTGTTGCCGACAGACTTTTAGTAGAACTTGGTTGCGATAGAGAATACAATACTTCAAACCCGTTTGATTTTATGGACATGATTTCGTTGCAAGGAAAAACCAATTTCTTTGAGAAAAAAGTGGCCGAATACCAAAAAGCTGGTGTCATGAACACCGATAGCGAAGCACAAAAAATTACTTTCGACGCCGATTTTTAAAGTTAAGTCTTAAAGTCAAAAGTCATAAAGAATATTTTACGCAAAAACGCAAGATAATTACTTTTTGAATTAGAGTTTAAAAGCTTTGCGCCTTTGTGTCTTTGCGAGACCAAAAAATTAAAAAAAAAGTTTACAAGAATACCCAAACCATTGAAGTGGCCTAGCCCAGATTGCAGCGGTATCCTTTTTCAATTGCCTCGGGTTGAAACCCGCGGCAATTGAAAAAGATATAGCGGAAAGCTGGATTAGCTTCTAAAAACAAAAAAAGTAAAGTGAAAACTTTGCGACTTAGCGCCTTTGTAGCAAAACTGATTACAAATAACCCGAAGTAGAGAAGGGATTTTCTAGTTCACAAAAACAAAAAAAGTATGTACGTAGTAAAAAGAGATGGCCATAAAGAGCCAGTAATGTTTGACAAAATCACGGATAGAATTAAAAAACTATGTTATGGTTTAAACGATTTAGTTGATGCTGTAAAGGTAGCAATGCGCGTGATTGAAGGATTGTATGATGGCGTTACTACGTCTGAATTGGATAATCTTGCGGCAGAAACTGCGGCTTCAATGACGATTGCACATCCAGATTATGCTCAGTTGGCGGCACGAATTGCGATTTCGAATTTGCATAAAAACACCAACAAATCGTTCTCGGAAACTATGAACGAAATGTTTCATTATGTGAATCCAAGAAACGGTCAAATGGCACCACTTTTGTCGGAAGAAGTACATAAAGTTATTCAGGAAAATGCTGAATTTTTAAATTCACACATTATATACAACCGCGATTTCAACTACGATTATTTTGGATTTAAAACGCTGGAACGTTCGTATTTGTTGAAAATTAACGGTAAAATTGTTGAACGTCCACAACACATGCTGATGCGTGTTTCGGTTGGAATTCACTTAGACGATTTAAAATCGGTTATAGAAACCTACGACTTGATGTCGAAAAAATTCTTTACGCATGCAACGCCAACGTTGTTTAATGCTGGAACGCCAAAACCTCAAATGTCTTCATGTTTCCTATTGGCAATGCAAGACGACAGTATTGACGGAATTTACGACACGTTGAAACAAACGGCTAAAATCTCACAATCTGCTGGTGGAATTGGACTTTCTATTCACAACGTTCGTGCAACTGGAAGTTACATTCGTGGAACAAACGGAACATCAAACGGAATTGTTCCGATGTTGCGTGTATTCAATGATACTGCAAGATATGTAGATCAAGGTGGTGGAAAACGTAAAGGAAGTTTTGCAATTTATATTGAAACTTGGCATGCGGATATTTTTGATTTCCTAGATTTGAAAAAGAATACCGGAAAAGAAGAAATGCGTGCAAGAGATTTATTTTTTGCGATGTGGACTTCTGATTTGTTCATGAAACGTGTACAAGAAAATGGAAATTGGACGTTAATGTGTCCAAATGAATGTCCAGGATTGTATGATGTTCACGGTGAGGAATTCGAAAAAATGTACACCGATTATGAAGCAGCTGGAAAAGGTAGAAAAACCATCAAAGCGCACGAATTATGGGAGAAAATTCTAGAATCTCAAATTGAAACTGGAACACCTTATATGTTGTATAAAGATGCAGCCAACAGAAAATCAAACCAGAAAAATCTTGGAACCATTCGTTCATCGAACTTGTGTACTGAGATTATGGAATTTACATCGAAAGATGAAATTGCAGTTTGTAATTTGGCTTCGTTATCGTTACCAATGTTTGTGGAAAACGGAAAATTCAACCACGATTTATTGTTTACCGTAACCAAACGTGTAACAAGAAACTTAAACAAAGTAATTGACAGAAATTATTATCCTGTAATAGAAGGCGAAAATTCTAACAAACGTCACCGTCCAATTGGTCTTGGTGTGCAAGGTTTGGCTGATGCTTTCATCATGTTGCGCATGCCGTTTACAAGCGATGAAGCAAAAACATTAAATCAGGAAATTTTCGAAACTTTATATTTTGCAGCCGTAACCGCATCTGTAGAAATGGCTAAAGAAGAAGGTCCGTATTCTAGTTTTGCAGGTTCGCCAATTTCGCAAGGAGAATTCCAACATAATTTATGGAATATTAAAGACGAAGAACTTTCTGGTCGATGGGATTGGGCAAGTTTACGTAAAGAAGTTATGGAACATGGTGTTAGAAATTCACTTTTGGTTGCGCCAATGCCAACAGCTTCAACTTCTCAGATTTTAGGAAATAACGAAGCGTTCGAACCTTATACTTCTAACATTTATACACGTCGTGTACTTTCTGGAGAATTTATAGTTGTGAACAAACATCTACTGAATGATTTGGTGGAACGTGGATTGTGGAATGAAGAATTGAAACAACAATTGATGCGAAATAACGGTTCGGTTCAAGATTTGAATATTCCTCAGGATTTAAAGGAATTGTACAAAACCGTTTGGGAAATGTCAATGAAAGATATTATTGACATGAGCCGTCACAGAGGTTATTTTGTAGATCAATCACAATCGTTGAACTTGTTTATGCAAGATGCCAATTATTCTAAATTAACGTCGATGCATTTCTATGCCTGGAAAAGCGGCTTGAAAACTGGAATGTATTATTTGAGAACAAAAGCTGCGGTAGATGCGATTAAATTTACATTGAACAACGACAAAAAAGCAGAACCAATTGAAGTAAAAGAACAACCAACAGTTCAAATAGTTTCTGAACCAATTGCTGAAAAATTACAACCAATTGCGGTTTTAAACGAACCAGTTGAAATGTCTGCCGAAGAATATAGAGCAATGATTGAAATGGCTAAAAATGCTGGACCTGAGGATTGTGAAATGTGTGGTTCTTAAGCAATGCTTTGTCATTTCGACGAAGGAGAAATCTCATAATCAAACCAAAATGTTGACGTCAACAAAATAGAAACAGTCGTCAAATTTGATGGCTGTTTTTATTTTTAGAAAATAATTCAGCAATTCGTATCTTTGAAACAAATTATAACAAAATGTCAAAAGAAAAAGGAGTTTACACAGGAATTATAGAAAAAGACAACGACGGAAATTACTTCTGTGGTGAATATTTGTTGGATTATAAAGAAGTTGAAAAAAACTTTAAAATTGGAGATGAAATCAACATCAAAACCGTAATTGCAAATCCTAGCGATAAAAGTTACAATCAATATCCTAAAAAATCAAGAGTCTTTTTCTTAGCCAACGATAAAGAATAAAACAGCAATGATTACCGTTACAAGAACAACTTCCGACAATCAAGATTTTGAGAAACTGGTAATTGCACTCGATGCTTATCTGGCAATTCTTGATGGTGAAGATCATGCTTTTTACGCACAATTCAACAAAACCAATTTATTGAAAAATGCCGTAATTGCTTATGAAAACCAAATTGCTGTTGGAATTGGCGCTTACAAAGAATACGATTCTGAAACAGTAGAAATGAAAAGAATGTATACTTTACCAGAATTTCGAGGAAAAGGAATTGCTTCTAAAATTTTAACCGAATTAGAACTTTGGGCAAAAGAAGAAAACTACAAAATTGCTGTTCTTGAAACTGGTTTTTTACAAACAGATGCCATTTCATTATATAAAAAACTAGGTTACGTTAGTACAGAAAACTACGGTCAATATATAGGAGTTGAAAATAGCGTTTGCATGAAGAAATCGCTTTAATTATATCTAATATTTAATATCAAAAATCTAATATTTCAAATTCCATGATGAACTGGGAACAACTACTATCTTTAAAACGTCAAGGCGACAAAGGCAAGCGTCTACGAATTGAACAAGACGACACGCGATTGGGTTTCGAAGTAGATTATGACCGAATTATCTTTTCGGCAGCGTTTAGAAGTTTGCAAGATAAAACGCAAGTTATTCCGATGTCGAAAACAGATTTTGTGCACACGCGATTGACTCATAGTTTGGAAGTTTCAGTTGTTGGACGTTCGTTAGGAAGATTAGTTGGAAAAAAAATCATTGAGAAATATCCGCATTTACAGTCTATTCATGGTTATCAGGCTAATGATTTTGGTGCTATTGTTGCCGCAGCTGCTTTATCTCACGATATTGGAAATCCGCCTTTCGGACATTCAGGAGAAAAAGCTATTGGCGAATATTTTTCTATTGGAAACGGACAAAAATACAAAGACCAATTATCTGATAAAGAATGGCAAGATTTAATAGATTTTGAAGGAAACGCCAACGGATTTTCAGTCCTAACAAGTTCACGTCCGGGAATTGAAGGCAGCATTCGCTTGACTTACGCCGTTCTTGGTGCGTTTATGAAATATCCGAAAGAAAGTTTACCAAAAAAACCAACACAAAATATCGCCGATAAAAAGTACGGTTTCTTTCAATCGGACAAGGAATTTTTTAAAGAAGTTGCTACCGAATTGGGAATGATTCCGAATAAATCGGGAAATGATATTGGTTACGAACGTCATCCACTCGCCTATTTGGTTGAAGCTGCCGATGATATTTGTTATACAATTATAGATTTTGAGGATGGAATAAATCTCGGATTAGTTTCGGAAGATTTTGCTTTGGAGTATTTAATAAAATTGGTGAAAGATACCATTGACACATCAAAATATAAAACATTAGCAACTAAAGAAGATAGAATAAGTTATTTACGCGCGTTGGCTATTGGAAATCTAATTCAGGATGCCGTTCGTATATTTATAGAAAATGAGGAATTAATTGTGCAAGGAAAATTTCCTTACGCTTTAACAGACAAGAGTAAATATAAAGCTCAAATTGATGATATTATTAAAATAAGTGTAAAAAATATTTATCAAAGTCGTGAAGTTATTGAAAAAGAACTGTCTGGCTATCAAATAATTAATAATTTATTAGACAAATTCATCACCGCATATAACAATAATCATTCAGGAAAAGCAACGAATTATGACAAGCTAATTTTGAAGATTCTTCCAGAAAAATATTTCTTAGAAAAGGAAAACCTATACGATAGATTGTTGCTTATGTGTCATTTTGTTTCTATGCTAACTGATGGAAATGCACTTTTATATAGCAAAATCATAAATTCAAATAATTATTAGACCTATTTAAAAAAAATACCGTGAAAAAACATCTTTATCTAATATTTTTACTTCTTCCGTTGCTTAGTAACTCACAAACTGCAACAGAAAAGATTCAGATGTATTTGAACGATAATTATCAGAAATGGCAGTTGACTAAAAACGATGTGAGTGATTGGTTTGTAGAAAGTGAAGCCAATTCTAAAAGTACCGCAATAAACAATTACTATATAAAACAAAGGTATCAAGGAATTGAAATTTTTGGGGCTGTTTCTACTATTTCCATTAAAAACAATGAAGTTATTGCAGTTGGAAATAGATTTCTTGCACAATTAAATCTAAAGATAAATACTATTAAGCCAGTAATTTCTGCTATTGATGGTTTGATGCTGGCTAAAGCAAATTTAGCTATAACCAACAATCAAAAAAACACAATTGTTGAGCAAATTAAGGACAACAACTTCATTATTTCTAATGATAATTTCAAACCTATAAAAGCGAAATTGGTGTTTCAAAAGGTAAATAATAATTTACGTCTTGCATGGGATTATAAAATTGATGTTCCTTATCAAAATCATTACTGGAGTGTTCGCATTGATGCCATTAACGGTATAGTATTAGAAAAAAAAGATTTAGTAATTTCTTGTACTTTCGACAATTTAAATACAAACAGCAACACAAAAAACTTTTTTTTCAATCCAATTTTTAATACAAAACAACCTAGTTCTATTGTAAATGTTCAATCTGGCTCGTATAGAGTTTTACCATACTATACAGAAAGTCCAAACCACGGTTCTAGACAATTAATTTCTTCTCCGTCAGACGCTACAGCATCGCCTTTTGGATGGCATGATGTAGATGGATTTCCTGGCGAAGAATTTACTATTACACAAGGAAATAACGTGTATGCATTTGAAGACACTAACGACATCGAAAGTGGCGCTAGTCCTGATGGCGGAGCAACATTGGTGTTTGATTTTCCTTATGCTGGAAATACTGTTTCTGCTACAAATTATCTCGAAGCAGCAACAACAAATCTTTTTTATATGAATAACATTATACATGATGTTTTTTATAATTATGGATTTGACGAATTTAATGGAAATTTTCAATCTAACAACTATACCAATACTGGTGACGGCAACGATTATGTAGTAGCACAATCCCAAGATGGTGGTGGAATTAATAATGCCAATTTTTCTACTCCATCCGATGGAGAAAATGGTAGAATGCAAATGTACTTATGGAATAGAAAAGCATTGGCAAACTTGATAACCTTAAATTCTCCTTCTACAATTTCGGGAAACTATGCTGCATTAGACAATAATTTTACAGCAGGACATGTAAATTTACCCATTTTACCATCAACCCTAACGAGCAATTTAGTACTATTTAATGATGGAAGTTCAGACACTTCTGATGCTTGTGAACCACCAATAAACGCAGCTCAATTGAATGGAAAAATTGTTGTTATAAGACGTGGAACTTGCACAGCAGCATCCAAGGTAAAAAAAGCGCAAAATGCAGGAGCAATAGCTGTAATAATCGTTAATAATGTTGCCAATAATTATTATATTTCTGGGTCAGATAATTCAATTACAATTCCTACAATAAGCGTATCTAAAGCTATCGGCGAATCTATAATTACCGAAATGGCTTTCAATACTGTCAATGCAAGTTTAGGAATGACTACTTCAAATTTTGTAAATTCAGATGGAGATTTTGACAATTTGGTTATTACTCATGAGTACGGACATGGTATTTCTAATCGATTGACAGGCGGAAGATTAAATTCTGATTGTCTTTTCAATGCAGAACAAATGGGAGAAGGTTGGTCTGATTGGTTTGGATTAATGATGCAAATAAAACTTGGAGATACTGGAACCGATAGAAAAGGAGTTGGTACTTTTGTTTCAAATCAACCAATAAATGATGTAGGAATAAGAAGTTATCCTTACTCTACAGACATGACAATAAATCCATTTACATTTGGAATGACCAATCAGCAAGTTGCGCCTCATGGTGTTGGTTCGGTTTGGGCCACAATGTTGTGGGATTTAACATGGGCATATATAGATAAATATGGTTTTGATTCAAATATTTATACTGGAAATGGCGGAAACAATAAAGTAATTCAGATTGTAATTGACGGATTAAAACTTCAACCATGTAGCCCATCTTTTGTTGAGGGTAGAGATGCAATTATTGCAGCAGATCAAGCAATAACTGGAGGACAAGATTTTTGTATGATTTGGGAAGTATTTGCCAGAAGAGGTTTAGGTTTCAATGCAACATCTGGCGATAATGATGATGCTACAGATCAAACTGAAGATTTTACTACACCAAGTCCTGGTATAAATTGCACTTTGGGAATAGATTATTTTCAAAACGATAATTTACTAAAAGTATATCCTAATCCTAGTAACGGATTAATAAACATAAAAATTAATAACTATCAAGGAAAATTAACTATACAAGTAATTGACATTAACGGACGAATGGTTGATGAATACAAAAATGAAAATTTTAACATCGAAAAATCAATAGACTTAAAAAATCTACAGTCGGGTATGTATATTATAAAAATTACAGGTGATAATTTAAACTTTACTCAGAAAATTATTAAAACTAATTGATCTAAATAACCATTAAATATTTCGCGTCAATTGTTACTCTTTTTTATAGATCATAAACAAGTCCAACTCCAAGTATTTGTTTGAGTTGTAATTTTGGCCCTATTGTAACTTGTTGACCATCAATTTCTTTCTTTGCTTTTATGTCGTCGTCATAAATTAAATGTGATCCTATATTAGCACGAACATGTTCATTTACAACCAAGTCAAACTGAAGTTGCCAATCTACATCAATGTTACCAAATTTATTTATGTAATCAGAATATAAACTCAATTTATTGTCCATAGTAATATTCTTAACAACATCTTTCTTGTTAGAAGCAGTAACTAAAAAACCAAGCTCCGTTTTTGACTTTTTACCTTCCGAAATTAAAACACCATTTACATCATAAACAGCCTTAGCAACTCCAAATGCTCCTTGATTTGCCAATAATTGATCTAACACTAGTGTCATTTTCATAGTTAAAGGCGAAATGTAAACGTTTATTTTTTGCTCTTTATTGGCATATTCTGCACCAACACCAAGAAAAATATAAGCCGGAGCAAACGGTTTAGATATGGAAATATCAGTATTAGGATAAGCATAACCGTTTGTAAACTGCGAATTAAAATTAAATTTTGCCGAATGATACCAATTCGATAACGTATCCGTTCTATAGCCAAAAGTTGAGTTTACGTGAATGGCATCATCTGTTTTTCGCAATTCAATTCCGTCTTGTTTATTTACGCCATATCTAAGAATCAATTCACTAAACCATTTTGTGTTTGTACCAGTATATTTTCTGGTAAAATTACCTTTTAACAATCCAGAAATAGAGCTATTTCCTCCTGCACTCCAGTTTAAAAATGATATTTCACTCAAGTCAAGACCAACACTATTTTTACTTTTCCAATGGGAAGTAGAATCAGGAATAGTAGTTTGAATAACATGCTGAGAATAAGAAAATTCAAAATAAAAAAAAGAAAACAGCAAGAAAGAAATTTTCAATAATTTCATTAGTATAATTTTAGTTTAAAATACAAAAATCGTTTTTTCAGAACTCAGAAAAAAGAATTTTAAGACTTTTAACGTCAATTTTGCATATTTGTTGCAATTCATCAACCGTGCCGTGTTCCATAAAATTATCTGGCACACCAAGTATTTTTATTTTTGTAGTATAATTATAGACAGATGCAAATTCAATAATTCCACTTCCAAAACCACCTTTTTTCACTCCGTCTTCAATGGTAATTATTGTTTGAAATGACTGAAAAATAGTATGTAAAAGACTTTCGTCCAATGGTTTTACAAAACCAAAATCATAATGAGCAATTTCATTTGGATTACCCATTTCATTAAAAGCCAACGTTACATTATTTCCAATAAAACCAGTTGATAAAACCGCAATTTTAGTTCCGCTTTTCAGCAAATGTGCTATCCCAATTTCTATTTTTTGGAATTTGGAATTTAGAATTTGGAATTTAGAATTTTGATATTTTCCTCTTCCTCGTGGATAACGAATCGCAATTGGATGGTTCAATCCCAAAGAAGCGGTATATAAAATGTTTCGCAAATCAATTTCATCCTTTGGAGCATAAATAATCATATTTGGAATGCATCGCAAATACGCCAAATCAAAAACGCCATGATGTGTTGCACCGTCTTCACCAACCAGTCCTGCTCTATCCAAACAAAAAATTACGGGTAAATTCTGCAATGCCACATCATGAATAATTTGATCATAAGCGCGTTGTAAAAAAGTAGAATAAATATTGCAAAAAACCACCATTCCTTGTGTTGCCATTCCAGCGGCTAAAGTTACAGCATGTTGTTCTGCAATTCCTACATCAAATGCTCTATCAGGAAAAGCATCCATCATGAATTTTAACGAACTTCCGCTTGGCATTGCCGGTGTGATTCCTATAATTTTTGAATTATTTGTAGCCAATTCTACTAACGTCAATCCAAAAACATCTTGAAATTTTGGAGGTAAATTTTCTTCCGATTTTGGATGAATTTCTCCGGTAATTTTATCAAATTTTCCCGGAGCATGATATTTCACTTGGTCGTCTTCGGCTTGTTGTAAACCTTTACCTTTGGTAGTAATTATATGAAGAAACTTTGGCCCTTTTACTTTTTTAAGTCGCTCTAATTCTGAAATTAAAGCATTGAAATCATGTCCATCAATTGGTCCAGAATAATCAAAATTTAAGGACTTAATCATGTTATTCTGCTTCGGATTTTTTCCTTCTTTAACCGAAGTCAAATAATTTTTCAAAGCACCAACACTTGGGTCAATTCCGATAGCATTATCGTTCAAAATTACTAACAAATTCGCATCCGTAACTCCAGCATGATTTAATCCTTCAAACGCCATTCCGCTTGCAATTGATGCGTCGCCAATTACTGCAATATGATGTTTGTTTTCACCTTTCAGTTGAGAAGCAATCGCCATTCCCAAAGCTGCCGAAATAGAGGTTGACGAATGACCAACGCCAAAAGTATCATAAACACTTTCGCTACGTTTTGGAAATCCAGAAATACCGCCAAGTTGACGATTGGTATGAAAAATATCTTTTCTTTCTGTTAGAATTTTATGCCCATACGCTTGATGACCAACATCCCAAACCAACAAATCATTTGGTGTATCAAAAACATAATGCAAGGCAATTGTAAGTTCAATAACACCAAGACTTGCGCCAAGATGCCCTTCTTTTACAGACACTATATCAATAATAAAATCACGCAATTCTTTAGCCAATTCTGGCAATTGAGAGGTTTCCAATTTTCGTAAATCGGATGGATTATTGATGTTTTGAAGTAGGTTGCTTTTCATTAGAAATTAAAAAGCAAATTTACAATTTTAATGGTCAAATTTTGTAATTCTTATTAATTCTATTTTATCAATTTTAGGAATAATTTTTTTACCTAAAAATTTATCTATTGTATCATTTTTTATGTCAAGATTTATATCATAGTAAACAATTTGCCTTTTTCCGTATAACTCAGCAGGATACCACTTTGGAGTTTTTTTCAGAACTTCAATTAATAAATTTCCAGTTTCAAAACCAAAGTCATTTTTAACTTTAAAATCTTCAAGAACTCCAACTTTATTAACTGCAAATGAAACTACAATTTTTCCGTTTTTTTTATCAACTTTTTTGGGAAACACATAGTTTTCTTTGATAAATTTATCTAGCATTTGAAATCCTCCTGCATATTCAGGATAAATTGTTATTCCTGGCATACCATAAACATAATTGTCCTCGTAAATTTGCTTTATTGTGTCTCCAGTTTTTGAAATTTTGTTATGAACCAAACTCTTTTCATTTACAGCAATTTTTTGTATAACAACATTTTCTTTATTCTCTTTTTTATGAGTTTTAATGTTGTTATTGATAGAATCTTTTAGAGGTAACAAAAGGCCAACTGTCATCTTTGGTTCATCTTCAACGACCTCGATACTTTCAATTTTTTGCTTAGTTCCATTTGCATTTTGACAACTAAACAAACTTGCGTCCATAGTAATTAGTAAAGCCAACATAAATATTTTATGAAAATGAACTTGAGAAAATAATACTTGTGTGGGTATTTGAATTGTAACTGAATCTAATTGGTCATTTTTAAATCGTCCACAAACAGTATTGTTTTTAGCCAAATAAGATCTAATTTCATCAGAACTGATATCGGTAAAATCAACAACTTCCGTAGTACAAACATTACAAAACCTTCCAATAGATGTAACTTTCATTCCATCCCAATCTTCATGACAAGGTTTTGGAATCGTTATTTTAAACTTAGTTTCCATAAAATAGGTTTTAGAATTATAAAAAATAACGATAATTATTTCAAAATCGTACTTATAGTTTATTTATGTTAGGCATTATTTTTGTTGTAATTCGTATATTTGTAATTCAAAATCATATAGATATGACAACTTTCACTATAAAAATTAACGAACGCACAAAAGCAGGAAAAGCTTTTAGAGCAATGACAGAAACATTTTTTAAAGATGCGAAAGGAATTGAAATTGTAGAAAACACAGAAGATAAAGAAGACGAAATCTACAATCCTGAATTTGTGAAAATGATATTAGAACGTGGTGAGAGCATAAATGATCCAGAAAAAAGAAAAAATTGGAAAGAAATTGATCCTAATAATTTATGGGAAAGTTTAGGATTGAAGTAGAACCTTCTGCACAAGTTGAAATTCAATTTCATCTTAAATCAGGTAATAAAGCTGTTATAAAAAAGCTTGAAAAAATTTTTATAGAATTAGCAGAAACTCCATATTCAGGAATTGGAAATCCCGAAGCTTTAAAACATGATTTATCAGGACTTTGGTCAAGAAGATTAAGTCAAAAAGACCGATTAATTTATAAAGTCGATGAAAATGTTGTTACTGTTTTTGTGATCGCTGCTCTCGGACATTATTCTAACAAATAAACCTAACTTATACTCAGCAGATTTTGAAATGAATTCAAAATAAATGGAAAACATTTTTACCGACGAATACTTCATGAAAAAGGCTTTGCAAGAAGCCGAAACAGCTTTTGAAAAAGGCGAGATTCCTGTTGGTGCCATCATCGTAATTGATAACAAAATTATAGCTCGAAGTCATAATTTAACGGAATTATTAAATGATGTTACCGCTCATGCCGAAATGCAATCCATTACCGCTGCCGCAAATTTCCTTGGTGGAAAATATTTAAAAGATTGCACGTTATATGTCACACTCGAACCTTGTCAAATGTGTGCTGGTGCTTTATATTGGAGTCAGATTTCCAAAATTGTTTTTGGCGCACGAGATGAACAACGCGGATTTCTAACTTTAGGAACCAAATTACATCCGAAAACTCAAGTAAATCAAGGAGTTTTGGCTGAAGAAAGTGCCAAGTTAATGAAACGTTTTTTTGCCGAAAAAAGAAAGTAAAATCATTACTTTTTTTACAAGAAAAATAGTCCAAAAATTTATTTTACTTTTACTACAATATTTAAAATATATTTCTGTTATAGCATTAATTGAAGATGTCAAATTAACCTAATTTCAAGTCAAAAAGTTCTAACCAATAATTCCTTTTATTCAATGAAAACCAGCAAGTTAATCGGTTTGTTTCTTGCAATCTTTGTATTGCATTCTTGTTCTAAAAAATCGGCTGCCGATTTTGATTCAGACTTCTCTTTGTATAAGGATTACATCTCGAGTTTTTCATCGGGATTTGTTCCTGTCAATTCTGATTTTCGTGTGCAATTGGCATTTAATAAAAGTGATTGGAAAACCAACCAAGAACTCGACGACGATTTATTTGATATTTCACCAAGTGTAAGCGGAAAAGTGGTGGCGCTTTCTAACAATACCATTGCATTTATTCCAAAAGAGAAATTGGAACAAAATACGTTGTATCAAATTACGCTGCATCTTTCGCAAATCAACGATAAAACCCCAAAAGATTTAGCTGATTTTAATTTTTCTGTAAAGACTATCAAGCAGGATTTTATTGTCAACACATTAGACTTACAATCGTATGATAAAGACAGCTATTACCTAAACGGAACCATTAAAACTGCTGATAATTTAAGCTTTGAAGACGCGCAAAAATTACTTGAAGTAACTCAAAATGGAGACGATTTAAAAGTAACTTTCGATAAAGCTACAAGTACTGCAACCGAATTCAAATTTACTATTGATAAAATAAAAAGATTTGATGACGACAGCGAAATCAACATTGCTTGGGATGGCGACGCTATAGATATCGACCAAAAAGGCGAAGTTAAATATCCAATTCCGGGTAAAAATCAATTCAAAGTATTAGATATAAAAATGGGTGACGAAAACAACCAATCGTTACTCATTAATTTTTCTGATCCGTTGAAACGCGACCAAGATTTTAAAGGTTTAATTGCCATTGAAAACACTAATAATTTGAAATTTGCCACAATGGGTAACGTTCTAAAAGTGTTTTTTAGTAATGAAGTCAAAAATTCTGAAGTTGACAAAGGCACAACGCAAGAAACAGTTGCGGTTGAAGCCGTTGTTGACACTACAGCAATTGCAGTTGATAGTGCAGCGGTTGCAGTTGACAATATTTCAGATGCTGTTGTAGAGCCAGTTGAAGAAGAAACTGTAACAAGCGAGCAATCATTTGCCGGAACTAAATTAGTCGAAGTTTTTCAAGGAATTGAAAACGATTATGGCTATAAAATGAAGAAAAATTATTCAGAAAAATTATTATTTGACCAAATAAAACCTGGTGTTAAATTAGTAAAAAGCGGAACTATTTTACCAAGTTCAAACAACTTAAAACTGAATTTTGAAGTAGCCAATTTGAATGCTGTTGATGTAAAAGTGTATAAAATTTACAAAAACAACATCATGCAATTTCTTCAAGATAATGAAATAAATGGTACTCGAAATCTAAAACAAGTCAGCCAAGCTATTGCCAAAACCACCATTGAATTAAAGCAAAATAATTTACTCAATTATAGTAAATGGAATACTTATGCCTTAGATCTTTCTAAAATAATCAAACCTGAACCTGGTGCAATTTATCGTGTGGAATTCTCATATAAGAAAAAATACTCATTATACAAATGCGGCGCAACAACATCAGAAGATGAAAACACAAATAATGAAGATGAAGAAGAAGTTGATGAAAACGATGTCAATTATAGTGGAAATAATTACGACGATTACTACTATGAAGATGATTATGATTACAGAGACAGTCAAGATCCATGTACCGATTATTATTTCTACAATACTAGAGTTGGAACCAATATTTTAGCTTCCGATTTGGGAGTTATTGCTAAACGCGGAACGGATAAATCGGTAACAATTGCAGTTAGTGACATTGTCTCAACCGATCCAGTTTCGGGCGCAACCGTAACTTTATACAACTACCAACAACAAAAAATTGCCGATTCAAGTACCGATGGCGATGGAATGGCTTCCTTTCAATTAGAGAAAATTGCTTATTTCGCAATTGTAACCAAAGGTGATCAAAGCACTTATGTAAAATTAGATGATGAACTTTCGCTTTCACTAAGTAACTTTGATGTTTCAGGCGAAACGTTACAAAAAGGATTGAAAGGCTATTTGTATGGTGAACGAGGCGTTTGGCGTCCGGGCGACACATTATTTTTGTCTTTCATTTTGAATGATAACGCCAATAAATTACCAGAAAATCATCCGATAAAAATAAAACTAAACGATCCAAACGGAAAAACAGTTTATCAATCGGTTCAAAAAGGAACAACTTTAAGTCATTATAAATTCATTGTTCCAACGCAATCAAGTGCGCCAACTGGAAATTGGGAAGCCGTTGTAAGTGTTGGTGGCGCTCGTTTTTATAAAAGCATCAAAATCGAAACCATAAAACCCAATCGTTTAAAAATTAAAAATAGTTTTAACGGCACGATGCTTTCTACTAGCAAGAATAATATCAATAACATTCAAGTATTGTGGCTGCATGGTGCAATTGCAAAAGATTTGAAAACCGAAGTTCAAGCCAAATTCTCACAACAAGTTACAACGTTTAAAGGATTTGACAAATACGTTTTTGACGATCCAACAAGAAGTTTTTCAACCGAAGAAATCAATATTTTTTCAGGAAAAGTCGATGGAAATGGTCGTGCATCCATTCCAATAAAACCAACATTGCAAGGTCAAGCACCAGGAATGTTAAAAGCCGCATTTATTACAAAAGTGTACGAACAAGGAGGCGATGTTTCTACCGATGTGGCTTCGACAACTTATTCTCCATACCAAACTTATATTGGTGTAAAAGCACCAGAACCAAACAAATATGGATTATTAGAAACCGGAAAAGCCAACCGATTTGATATTGTAGCAGTTTCTGAAAACGGAAAACCAAAGTCGGTTCAGAATTTGGATGTTCGCATTTACAAATTAGAATCACGTTGGTGGTGGGATGCTTCCAATGATAATTTGTCTAATTATAGTTCGTCAACTTCAACAATTGCTTACAAAAATTTTAGAATTTCTACTGATTATTCTGGAAAAGCAAGTGTTTCATTTGTTGTTCCAGAAAACGATTGGGGTAATTTTTTAATTCGTGTTTCCGATCCAAATGATGGTCACGCCACAGGAACAAGAGTTTATATCGATTCGCCTTATTGGTCGGCTCGTTCTAAAAATGAAGATGGAAAAGCCGCGACAATGTTACGTTTTTCGACGGATAAAGAAAAATATGCTGTTGGTGAAACTGCCAAAATATTCTTCCCTTCAAGCGAAGGCGGAAGAGCTTTAATTTCTGTAGAAAACGGAACTAAAGTCGTAAAAACACTTTGGGCAAAAACCAAAAAAGGTGAAACTACTGTCGAATTACCAATTACAGGTGAAATGGCACCAAATGTGTACATCAATGTAACTTTATTACAACCTCATGCTTCTACTAAAAACGATTCACCAATAAGAATGTACGGAATTGTTCCAATAGAAGTTGTTGATAAAAACACGGTTTTAGAACCACAAATTTCGATGCCAGACGTGCTTCGTCCAGAGCAAACTGTGAATGTAAAAGTTTCTGAAAAACAAGGCAAAGCAATGACTTATACTATTGCTGTTGTTGATGAAGGATTATTGGATTTAACGCGTTTCAAAACTCCAAATGCTTGGGATAATTTCTATACTCGTGAAGCTTTAGGCGTTAGAACTTGGGATATTTATGATGATGTAATTGGCGCCTATGGCGGAAAAGTAAATCAGGTTTTTGCCATTGGTGGTGATGCCGATTTAGGTGGCGGAAAAGCTAAAAAAGCCAATCGTTTCAAACCAGTTGTGATGTATTTCGGACCCTTTGAATTAGGAAAAGGCGATTCTAAAACGCATAAAATAAAACTTCCAAAATATATTGGTTCGGTTCGTACCATGATTGTGGCTGCCAATAAAGAAAATAGCGCATACGGAATGGCTGAAAAAGCTACACAAGTAAAAAGTCCGTTGATGGTTTTGGCTTCGTTGCCACGAAAAATTTCTCCTTCAGAAAATGTTACGATTCCAGTGACACTTTTTGCAACAGAGAAAAATATTAAAAATGTAACACTTCAAATCAAAACCAATACAGCAGTTAGAGTTGTTGGAAAAGCAAGTCAAATTGTAAGTTTCACTGAACCTGACGAAAAAATGGCGTATTTCAATTTGAATGTTGGAAGCGTTACCGGAATTGGAAAAGTCCAAATTATTGCCACATCCGGAAAAGAAAAATCGGTTTATGATGTCGAAATTGATGTCATGAATCCAAATCCTGTTACCACAACTTACACCGATATTATAATTGAACCAAATAGTTCTAAAAAAATAGCTTGGGATTTATTTGGTGTAACCGGAAGCAACAAATCTAAAATGGAAATTTCATCAGTTCCAACTATTGATTTTAGCCGAAGGTTGGATTATTTAATTCAATATCCGCACGGTTGTGTTGAGCAAACTACGTCGTCTGTTTTTCCACAATTGTATTTGAATGATGTGCTGGATTTAGATGCTACTTACAAACAAAGAATTCAGAAAAATGTAACGGCAGGAATCCAAAAGTTAGGCAATTTCCAAGTTGCAAATGGCGGATTTTCATACTGGCCAGGAAATGCCGAAGCTGACGATTGGGGAACTTCTTATGCAGGACATTTCTTAATTGAAGCGGAGAAAAAAGGATATGTTTTACCAATTTCTTTCAAAAATAAATGGATTTCTTATCAAAAGAAAATGGCGAAACAATGGCGTTTTGAAAAACAATATGGCAACGATTTTGCACAAGCATACCGTCTTTACACTTTAGCTATTGCAGGTTCAGCCGATTTAGCTTCGATGAACAGACTTCGTGAAACGGTTGGAATTTCTAATGAAAGTAAATTGCGTTTGGCTGCAACTTATGCTATTATCAAACAAAATTCGGCAGGTTTAGCCTTATTGAGCAAATCAATGATTGACGAACAAAACGAAGATGGTTATTACTATTACTATGGTTCAAACGAAAGAAATCGCGCGATGGCTTTGGAAACTTTGGTGTTATTAGGTCAAAAACAAAAAGCTTTTTCAATGGCAACCAAATTGGCAAAAAATCTTTCAAGCAACCAATGGATGAGCACGCAAACAACTGCTTACGGATTGTATGCCATGTCAAAATTTGCACAAAGTAATGGTAGCAAAGGCGTTTCTGTACAATATACTAATGGCGGAAAATCAGTTGTAATCAATACCAATAAAACAATTGCCCAACGAAATCTTGATTTAGTCTCAGGTAAAAATTCGGTTACGATTAAGAACAATAAGAACAATACAATATTCGTTCGTGTATTAAATAGCGGAATTCTTCCTGTTGGAAAAGAAAATGTTGTTCAAAATAACTTATCAGCCAACTTAGTTTTCAAAGACCGAAAAGGCAAAGCAATATCGGTAACCAAAATAGCTCAAGGAACCGAATTCATTGCAGAAGTTACGCTAACAAATCGTAAAAATGAACGAGTAGAAAACATTGCGCTTTCGCAAATTCTACCTTCTGGATTTGAAATTGTAAATACAAGATACACTGAATTTGGAGAATCAACTACCAATGTTGCTGATTATATAGACATTCGTGATGATAGAGCCAATTACTATTTTAGTCTTCGTGGTGGTGAAACAAGAACGTTCAAAATCTTATTAAACGCTTCGTATCTTGGTAAATATTACTTGCCAGGATTACAATGTGAAGCTATGTATGATAATGAATTCTTAGCTAGAACTAAAGGTCAATGGGTTGAAGTGGTGAAATAAATTACATATCCTAACAGGTCTTTTTTGACCTGTTAGGTATTTTAAAAATTAAATTTAAAATAATAAATACCTAACAGGTTTGAAAAAAACCTGTTAGGATAATAATGAAAATTAACAAAGATGAAAAACGATATTTTAGAAGCTGGTGCTATTTATCATTTTTTCAATAGAGGAAATAATAAAGAAAACATTTTTATAGAAGATAGAAATTACAATTATTTTCTTAAATATCTTTTACCAATTTCTGATGTTTATGCTTATTGTTTATTAAAAAATCATTTTCATATTGCAATTAAAATCAGAGAAAAAGAAGAATTACCTGAAAAATATCAAGAAAAAATTCATTTGCCTTTTTCAAATTTATTTAATACTTACACCAAAAGCATTAATAAAGCTTATGACAGATCGGGAAGTTTGTTTCAAGAACATCCGCAAAGAAATCGAGTTGAAAATGAAGAATATTTAAGACAATTGATAATTTACATTCATCTAAATCCATTGAAGCATAAATTTTCTGATGATTTTTCAGCTTATAAACATTCTTCTTTTCAATCTTATTTGTCAGATAGAGAAACTAATCTTGATAAAGAATATATTTTAGATCTTTTTGGAGGAAAAGAAAACTTCATTTATTATCATCATGAAAAACAACAAAAATATGAAGGATTAATTGATGAAATCGACAAATTCGATTTATAGTTACAATGTTTTAAAATACTCCAAACATAATTCGTATCCTAACAGATCTTTTTTGACCTGTTAGGTATAAAATTTAATTGAACAATAATATATTACAAATTTCAAATCCTAACAGGTTTAAAAAACCCGTAAGTTGTTTTTTAAGAATAAGAATACCTAACACGTCAAAAAATACCTGTTAGGAAAATAAAAAATACATGTCTATTATTTCAAATATACCTAAACGGCTAGTAAAACTGTTTAGTAAAATTTTAAAATACATCAAAACCAACAAAAAGAAATCTGCAGTAGCGCTTATTCTTCTTGCGGTTTACTATTTTTCTTTGCCAAGAACACTTTTTGAAGAGCCTTATTCTATCGTGATTGAAAGTAATGATGGTGAGCTTCTTGCTGCCAAAATTGCTCGTGATGGACAATGGCGTTTTCCTGCCAAAGACAGTATTCCAGATAAATTTAAAAAATGTATTGTTTATTATGAAGACGAACATTTCAATTATCACTGGGGTTTTAATCCTGTAGCGATGGTTAAAGCCATTCAACAAAATAGAACTGCCGGAAAAGTCGTTCGTGGCGGAAGTACTTTGACGCAACAAGTTATTCGTTTGTCACGTAAAAACAAAAAACGCACTTATTTTGAAAAAGTAATCGAAATCATTCTTGCTACCCGATTGGAATTTCGTCATTCTAAAGAAAAAATTTTAGAATTATACACAGCTCACGCACCTTATGGCGGAAATGTTGTTGGACTCGAAATGGCTTCTTGGCGTTATTTTGGCGTACAATCTCACCAACTTTCTTGGGCAGAAACGGCAACTTTAGCAGTTTTACCAAATGCTCCGAGTTTGATTTATCCTGGTAAAAACCAACAAAAATTACTAAAAAAACGCAATACACTTTTACTAAAATTATACAGCGAAAAAGTTATTGATAAAATGACTTATCAATTATCGGTACAAGAACCTTTGCCGCAAAAACCTTATAATGTTCCGCAAATTGCGCCACATTTATTACAACGAATTGCCAAATCTGACGAAGGAAAACGCATCAAAACTACAATTGATATTTCGCTACAAAATCGTGTAAATCAAATTGCCTCCTATTATTACAACCAATACAAGCAAAATGAAGTTCACAACCTGGCGATTATGGTAATTGATATCCAAAATAGAAACATTATTAGCTATGTTGGAAATGCTCCAACGGACAAAGACCATGATAAAGATGTCGATATTATTTCGACACCACGAAGCACTGGAAGTATCTTGAAACCATTGCTTTATGCATCAATGCTTGATGATGGAGAGATTTTACCAAATACTTTAGTGGCAGATATTCCAACACAAATCTCGGGTTATTCGCCAGAGAATTTCAATCACTCCTTTGATGGAGCCGTTCCTGCGCAACGTGCTTTGTCGCGTTCGTTGAATATTCCAGCGGTTTTGATGTTACAAGAACATGGTGTGAATAATTTTTATGAATTACTTCAAAAATTCCAACTAAAAAACATCAATAAACGACCAGATCATTATGGATTATCGCTCATTCTTGGTGGTGCCGAAAGTAATCTTTGGGATTTATGTCGCACGTATGCCAACTTATCATCAACAATAAATTATTTCAATACATCTAAAGGAAAATACCGAAAAAATGAATTTGCCGAACTCAATTACACCAACGGATTTGAGCAAGATTATGGCGACACCAGTTTTCAGAAAACCATACTTGGCGCAGGTTCTATTTTTCTAACTTACAACGCCATGAAAGAAGTAAACCGACCTGAAGGTGATGAAGCTTGGAAATTTTACGATTCGTCATTAGAAATCGCTTGGAAAACAGGAACAAGTTTTGGTAACCGTGATGCTTGGGCAATCGGAACCAATTCTAGATATGTTGTTGGCGTTTGGGTTGGAAATGCTTCTGGTGAAGGAAGACCACAATTAACAGGAGTTGAAAGTGCTGCACCAATTTTGTTTGACGTTTTCAATTTATTACCCCGAAAAGCATGGTTTCAAGCACCATTAAACGATTTAGAATACGCCGAAGTTTGTACCAAAAGTGGCTATTTAGCACAAGATGATTGTCCTAATACCAAACAATTAATTCCAAGAAACGGAAAAAAAACGGCTATTTGTCCGTATCACAAATTGGTGCATCTTGATGCTTCACAGCAATTTAGAGTAAATAGTAGTTGCGAAAATGTAGATAATATAATTACTAAAAAATGGTTTGTTTTGCCACCAGTTATGGAATGGTATTACAAAAGCAACCACATAGATTACTTTCCATTACCACCATTTAGAGCCGATTGTCAGCAAAATCAACAAGCGTCAATGGATTTTATTTATCCTAAAACCAACAGCAAAATTTATCTAACTAAAGATTTCAAAAGTAAAATACAACCTGTAATTCTAAAAGTAGCACATTCTAACAAAGAAGCCAAATTGTATTGGTATGTAGATAACGTTTATAAAGGCGAAACGCAAACCTTTCACGAAATGCAAATTGTGGCAAATACAGGTTTTCATTACATCACGGTTGTAGATGAATTTGGTAATGAAATTAAGAGGAAGGTTGAGTTTGTTAGGGATTAGGAGCGAATGGTTTGCGCTTTCTTGGTTTCCATATTCCTGCTTTTCGTTCTATCTCGTCCCAAAAGACGAGATGACACTGCAATCAGGGCTAGATAGGTTTTGTCTTTTTGGAACTCTGTAGTTTAAAACTAAAATTTATTAATTTACGATTCTAGATATTTGAAAAACTCTAATAAATTATGACACTTTCCTAAAACCTACCGCTTCAACAACTTCGCTTTTCTAACAACACCAGCGCCAGTTGTAGTCGCTATTACATAAGTTCCACTTGTCAGCCCACCAAAGTCAATCTGATGCGACGCAACAGTCAATTTACCCTCTTTAACCTTTACTCCTAGCAACGAATAAACAACATAATCCATAGGTTCTTCAACTTCAATTGAAACATAATGCTCCACAGGATTGGGTGACAATTCTATGCCTTCTGTTTTAAAATCATCCGTACCAAGCGAACAAACACTCGTACTGTATTTTGCCACAAAAAAATCACTCTGCGAACCTATATTCAAAATACTATTAGTAGCAAAGGTCAATTGATGTCCAAAACCACCTCCCAAAATATAATCACCACTAGAATCTACTGCCAAAGCTGTACCAATATCATCATAACCACTATCTCCAACTATTCTTGACAATCCCAAACAAGCTCCTGTATCTTTATTAAAACGACCCAAGACAACTTCAAATCCGGTTCCAATGTTACTAACAGTTAAGGATTGGGTACCCCAAGTATACGGATTTGTTATCCCACAGGAAGTCAATCCTAATTCATTTCCATTCATAACTAAAGCACCTCTTTGCAACGCTGGTCGGTTAGGATAAGTACTCCATAAAACCGTACTTGCTGAAGAATCCAACTTCATCACAAAAGGCGGATTATTGAATTGCGTAGGACTCAAACCTAAGAAATTCTCATAATTCCCACCAGCAATATAACCCGAAATATAAATATTGTTCTGCGAGTCAAAGGCGTAATTATACCAGAAAACAGTATTAAAATTTGGACCAGTACTCTCCTTCAACCACTGAAACTGCCCCAAATCATTAAAACACCAAAGAAAAGCAGCATGTGTAACCGTTTGTCCTGATATTACAGCACTATCAGTTGAGAAAGCTTTTGTACTAGACATATAATAACTCCCATTATAGGGATTTCGGCAGAATTGCAAATTTAAAAAAGAATAATCTGTCAATTGTATATCCAAATAAGTTCCACTCACAAAAGTCCCATTTGTATCATACTTTAAAACATAAAAGTTAGAGCCTGTCAAAGTTGGATTAAAACTCCCATTTGCATAACTTCCTGGAGACAACCATGTAAGCCAATAACTATTGCCTAAACTATCTGTTGACATGCCTTTTGAAAAGGTCTGTGACAATCCTTCAGTACCATTGACACCTGCTATCTGTGGCCTTCTAAACCACTGCATAACTCCATCACTAGAATATTTAGCTATAAAAATAACACTACAATCTTGTGGAGTTTGTGATAGAATAACATCATCATCAATTCTTGGTGGAAAACTAGGATTTGCGCAACCTCCAAACTTACCACTTATGTAAATATTATTTTGAGCATCTATTTGCAAAGACTGAAC
>NZ_JAYWFT010000140.1:0-8828 GCF_043778725.1 Flavobacterium sp.
GATACAGCGCATTTAGTTAGATGGAATTTATATTTTGGTCATGTAATCCCATCTAATTATGGAGGTGCAACTAGATATTACACACAAGCTGGAGTTACAAGTGGTTTAAGAAATTTTGAGGTTTCTGATAAATTTAGCCGTGATTATCCTAATCAAGGATCACTTAGAGGCCTGAAAGTGATGGCTAACGTTACAAATAATGATACTGCCTTTACCTATTCGATTTATTTTATAAGTAATCATAACTTAACATCAATTCAGGTATTTCAATCTACCATTGACTAAAAGTTAAAAATACACTCGAAATTATATCTCGAAAAGCACAATTTAAAAGTTGTGCTTTTTTTGTTTAATAACAAATAACCTGAAAACTGTCAATAAAGTAACTCAAGAAATAAACTTACATATTTAACAAATGTTTTATTTTCAAATATTTAGATATAATATATTTACTTAAACTTTCTTTTTTTGCGTAAATGCAAAAATAACGCAATGAAAATCACAATAAATAGAATTAATATCACTATTTTTGATAAAATTAAATAAATCGTCCTGCCCAAACGATTTTTTATTAACCTACCAAATTCAAATAAAAATGAAAAAAAAACTATGCAGCTTAGGCACACTGACAGTCATTTCAATGTTTACCCTGTCAACTATGGCTCAAGAAACAGACAAAAATGTAAACAGTAGAGAAAGAAATGCTAACGGAACTCCTTATTTCGTTTCATTCAAAGAAAATTCAAAATACAAAAAAACGGATTACCAAGCCATCTTTAAAGAGCAACTGGGCTTGAAAGAAAACCAAAATTTCTCCAAAATTAAAACCGACACCGATGATTTGGGCTTTATCCATGAAAAATTTCAATTATTTCATCAAGATATTAAAGTAGAATTTGCTACCTATACGCTTCATTCAAAAAATGGGAAAGTAGCAACAATGAGCGGTGAATTTTACAACATTGAAAATGTAAATACAAATCCGTCAATTACGGAGGAAGCAGCATTAATAAATGCAAAAAAAATTATCGGTGCGCAAAAGTACTTATGGGAAACCCCAGATGATGCAAAATCCATCAACTACCAAAAACCAAAAGGAGAGTTAGTATTGCTTCCTTCAATTAAAGGAATAAAACTAGCCTACAAATTTGACATCTATGCTACTATTCCTATAAGTCGTGGTGATATATATATTGATGCAATTACGGGTGAATCATTATTTTATAATGCAACAATAAAACACTTGGGCGAGCATTCTAACGGCAAAGGATTGTCTGGAAAAAATAACCTCGACAATCAAAAAAAAAATACAAGTTTAGCTTTAGCTAATGCTGCTCTAAGATATAGTGGAGCTCAAACATTAGAAACTACATTAAATGGCTCATCTTATGTCTTATCAGATCCAACAAGGGGAAACGGGGTACAAACATTTAATAGCGCTAGGACTGCATCTTACCCATCAACTAATTTTACTGATGCAGACAACAATTGGACCGCAACAGAGTTCAACAATTTAAATAAAGACAATGGCGCTTTAGATGCACACTGGGGTGCAGAAAAAACGTATGATTATTTTAAAAATGTACACAATAGAAATAGTTTTAATAATTCAGGAGGTGCAATTAGAAGTTATGTACATTATAATCTTGTAGCAGCTGGTTATCCAGACAACAACAATGCCTTTTGGAACGGATCTGTTATGACTTATGGTGACGGTACGGGAACTGGTGGCTTTGACATGCTTACTTCATTAGATGTTGCGGCACACGAAATTGGTCATGCAGTTTGTGAAAACACTGCAAACCTAACGTATCAAAACGAATCTGGAGCTATGAATGAGGGCTTTTCAGACATTTGGGCAGCTTGTGTAGAATATTATGCTGCACCAAACAAACAGACTTGGTTAATTGGTGAAGATATAGAAAAAAGAACAGGACACGCTTCATTGCGCTCAATGAGTAATCCAAAAATAGAAGGACAGCCTGATACTTATAAAGGGATTAGTTGGTATTCAGGAGCAGCAGACAATGGTGGCGTGCATTATAATTCGGGTGTTTTAAATCACTGGTTTTATATTCTATCAATAGGGAAGTCTGGAACAAATGATAAAGGAAATGTTTTTAATGTAACTGGAATAACAATTGAAAAAGCATCTAAAATCGCATACCGTTTAGAATCAAATTATCTTTCTTCCAACGCAACTTATGCAAGTGCTCGTACAGGAGGTATCCAAGCAGCAATTGATATATATGGTGCTGGTGCTGCAGAAGTAATTGCAACTACAAATGCATTTTATGCAGTAGGAATTGGCGCAGCATATACATCAATGACTACAGACACAACAACGCCAAGTTCTCCAACAAGTTTAATAGCCTCAGGCACCACGAATACTACAACTAACCTATCTTGGTCAGCAGCAACAGATAATGTTGGAATTACAAGTTATGATATTTATAAAGGAAACACTTTGATAGCATCAACAACCTCAAATGTTATAACTTATGAGGTTTCAGGATTAACAGCAGCAACAACATTTACTTTCGCAGTAAAAGCAAAAGATGCAGCAGGAAATATTTCATTGGAAAGCAATACTGTAAATGTAACCACCACAGCATCAGTTGTCACATATTGTTCATCGAAAGGAAACAATGTTACAGACGAATTTATAGATTATGTAGCACTTAGGAATGTTACCAACACAACAGCAGGAAATATGGGATATGGTAACTTTACAAATTTAATAGCTAATTTACCTTATGGCACAAATCTAATAACTTATAGCGCTGGGTTTAATGGCACGCCATATAAAGAGTTCTGGAAGGTTTGGATAGATTTCAACAAAAACGGAACCTTCGAAACAACAGAACAGATAGTTTCAAGATCTTCGTCAAGTAGTTCAAATTTAATTACATCATTTATCGTGCCTTCAACAGCATTATCAGGCACAACACTAATGCGGGTTTCTATGAAATATAATGCTACATCATCAGCTTGTGAAACATTCAGTTATGGTGAAGTTGAGGATTATACAGTTAATATTGGAACCACATCAACCGCAACCATTGCAGATTTTGGAAATGAGATAACCGAAGAAAAAAAATACGATTTTGAAATGCATCCTAATCCAGCAGTAAATAGTTTGACAGTCTCCATTTTAGATAATCGTGAGGTGTCATATAAAATATATAACACAATAGGGCAAATTATAAAATCAGACCAATTGAAAGAAGCAGAAATTAACGTTTCAGATATGGTTCCTGGTTTGTACATCCTCGAAGTTAACGATGGCCAAAAAACTATTTCCAAAAAATTTATAAAAAAATAGAATGATATAAATTAGTTCATTATTTCAATTTATAAAGCAGGTTCAACAATTTGAACCTGCTTTTTTTGGTTAAATTTTTATTTAAACAAAAAACACATTGCCGCAATAAACCTTTTGCTAAATAATATCTATATCTAACATATCATGTAGCTAACAAGCAAAACAATATTATTTTAATCTAATATTTTTGTATTAGATAATTAATAGCAATGAAATTTAAAATTAAATACAGCATATTTCTTTTACTTATTACAACCTTTGCGTTTGCTAATGCTAGCATAATTTTGAAAGGATCATTTTCGAATATAGATGAAGAAGCATCAGTTGTTCTAAGACAGTATAACTATGGAGAAAAAGTTGTTGGTAGAACAAGTGTAAAGTCAGGGAAATGTGTTTTTAACAACTTAGAAAAAATTGAAGATGGAGTATATCAAATTGTAATAAACAGTTGGCCCAATGCCTCAAGTAAAAAACCAGCATATAGTTTTGATGTAATCATTGATAGTGCCGAAGATACTTTTGAATTTAGTTTCGATCCAAAAAGAAGCAATATTCCAACAATAATCTCTTCGAAAATAAATATAGATTGGTACCAATACATGCAAAAAGAAAGATTTAAAATTGCAGTTTTAAATCAAATCGAAATTTCGATAAATCCAAACAATCCATCTCAAAATATATCTAAGATGAACTTGAAAGAGATTAATGAAAAAGAAGTGCAAGAATTGAAAAATTTAAAATCAGATTACATAAAAAAGAATTATAATAAATGGTCGACATCTATGGTTCAAAACGCAACAAATCTTATTTGGTTGTTCGATTTTTCAAAAGAAAAATTCTGGAAGGGATTCCAAACTGATGTTCCATCATTATTAAATACACCAATTTATCAAAATATAGTTCAAGCTTACATAATAAAATATTATGGAGATGCAAATGAAGAAGAGTACAAGCAAGGGTTTGAGGAGGTAATAAAACAATTTAGCAAGAACAGTGCAACTAATGAATGGGTTGTTAAATATGTAATTACAGGATTAAATCAAATTGGAAATAATAATTTAGAATCCTATTTTTCTAAAAGGTACAATTATAAAATATAAAGAAGAAATGAATAAAAATGTATTCACAAAACAATAATGATATTCTCATTTATGACAAAACACAACATTTTATCAAATTAGTTAAGCACTATTGCGGTAATTGTAAAGACATAGTATTTTGCGATGAAAAAGAAAAGGTATGGGAATTAAATTTTGAGACAATAAGAACTGCATATGCAATCATAGAAGAAAAATTTGATTTACCGGAGTTAGTAAAAATTTCGAACAACGTAGAAGATCTTTATATAGCAACTAATTCAATTGTGATGAAAAATTATTTAAAGAAACTTGAAAATGTAAAGTTATTCAATAAAGATAAAGACAAATTTAAAATAATGAATGAAATTTTTAATAAAACAGTAGGATTTGATATAAAATAACAAACTAAATTCAATCTTGATATTCAGATAGGTATAATTCTAAATTTTTCATCCTTTGTTTAAATTAAGTTAGTAATAGAATTTTATAATATGTGTTTCTCACAAATTATTACCTATCTAGTATCAATAAAGTCATCAGGTAAACTAAGCTTTTTCATTGGAGTTATGGTTGATAAAGATTTTTTTTAAGTGTAGATTTAGACATCCATAGAGTTTACCTGATTTTTATTTGAGAGAATTAAAAATAAAACAAAATGACAGAATAGTAAAAAACAGGTAGGATCATCCTATTACTTAATACTTATTTTTTTTAGTAAAATTTTGAATAAGTTAGATATAGAAATGAATTTTTCACACATAACCTACCTGTTTCCAAAAAATAACGTGGCACAAAAATAATATACAATTAAAAAAACATTGAATATATTGAGATTCAGGTAGTTGTGTTCTAAACTAAAACTTGCTTTTTTTTGTGTTTGGTAAAGGTAATTATTAGCAAGTTTTTTAGAACAAAATTTTCATAGAAAGACTACCTGTTTCAATATAATAAAAAATCAGGCAAACAAAACTATATAATTTAAACTATTAAAAATAGATTATTTACATAGGTAGATTTGGGTTTTCATAGAGTTTGCCTGTTTTTAAATAAAAAACACTTTAAATCTTTGAGTTAAACATAAAAAAGCAACAATACATGGGAAAAAAAATTTACATTATTGGCCAAATACCCAAAATAATTGATTTAAGTTGTGAAGCGAAATTTTTTATAGCCCAAATGTATCTAACACAAATGGGGTTCAATGTTGTCAATCCTATAAATAGACTCATTGATAACACTGTGAAAAATGAAGTCGCCGTAAGAAAAAACATAAATGATTTAATGTTGTGTAATGCAGTATATATAATGCCATGTACTAAATTAGGTAAAAATGTTAAAAACTTAGAGATTAAGTTAGCTTTAGACTTCAATTTAACAATAATAAACGGAAGTATTGATACAAGTTCGGAAAGTTCGGAAAGAATAAAAAAAGAAAGAATAAAAAGAAAAAAAACAATCGCAAATTAAATTATAATCAGGCAAACAGTTTCTTAGTTGGGTAATAAGCATATGATGTACTTCTTAGATTTAAATTCTCTAAACATCATAAAGTTTGTCTGATTTTATAATTATCATATAATGAACATAAATATAATAATTGCTATAGAAAACGACATATTAAAGTCGGGCTTAAATACAATCATTTCCGAAGGTATTTTATCCAGTAATGTTATTGAAATCAAAAAATCAGACTTACTATCTAAAATAAATTTAGTTTTTTTTGATGCTGTTATAATTGATATAAAACCAAATAATAAAATTGATTTTGATTTGATAACCAAAATCATATCAATTGACAAAAATATAAAAATTTTTGTACTCTCACCCAAAAATATTGAAAGTAGAATGCTTAAACTGATAAACTCTGGTTGTATTGGGGTTATTCTTAACTCGTATTCAAATAAAACTATAATTAAATTAATCAAATTTAAACTTCAAATAAATAGCATCCTAGAAAAATCTGTACGCGTAAAAAAGAAACACAATTCGCAAAACATTGAAAAATTATTATCATCTAGAGAATTAGAAGTAGGTTTAATGTTAGTTAAAGGAGAGACTATTTCATCAATTTCTGAAAAAAAAAACTTAGCTCTTACAACAATCAGTACTTACAAAAAAAGAATATTTCAAAAAACAAAAGTTAAGAATCTTATTGAAATGGCAAAATTATTTGAAAAAATAAAAATTTTGAATCAAACAACATGACAAGTGATAAATTTTTAGAGTTAGTCTTTAAAAAAAGAAAAAAGAAATGTGATGGAGGAATAGAATCTTTAACGTCAATAATAAAACACTATAAAGGTCATATTGTTGCGTTTAATTTCACGAAAATAATTGATGAGGATTACTATCAATCAACTTCATTGGAGGAATTAAACTGTATAATATCTAATTACGGACTTATTGGGGCAGTATGCATACAAGTTGATATTCCAACAATAATTGAATACAACCAACCTATAGTTATCAATATCGCAAGTTTAAAGACAACAAATCATTTTGTAGTTTGCCATAGTTACACTGAGCAACATGGCTTTTACATAATAGACCCTATAAACGATCCATACTACGCGTCCATAGCTGGTCTAAAATCTATATGGTTGGATAAAAAATGTTTGGTTTTTGTCAGTGTCTAAATTTAAAACATATGAAAAATTTCTTTAAAAGAAAGCATCCAGTTCAAAAAAATGATTTAATTGACACAAAATATTTAATGGAAATGAATAGCTTTTATTCTATGTTAATTAAAATGAAAAAGAAAAGGCCTAACTTAAACATAGCATGGATAATGACTAATCTTTATGGCAAAAATTACATAAAATCAATTAAACAGTAAATTTCTTTAATTTGTAAATATGAAAATAAATGATTATTTATTAAAAAAGATTTGGTTTAGAATCATTGTTGTCCGATAAAAGTAAATAAAAAAGAAGCCATAAAAATGGCTTCTCAATAAAAATCGTAATTTGGTTTTGCAAAAGACAAAAAACGATGGGCAAAAATAATTATTTTTCGAGTAAATCTGTTTTACTCAATTTTTTATTTAAACTTTGGACTTCGTGATTGCTTCGCAGTTCGGACAGCTGATTTCTTTAATTGATGATAAAAAGATAAGAGAATCTGTTAAGAATTGTGATTCTGATAGATATGTAAAGCGATTTAAGAGTAAAGATCATTTAATAAGTATGCTTTTTTGTTCTTTTAAAGTGTAACTCATTACAAGAAGTTTCAGTCGCAATGCTTGGATTATCTGGAAAAACAGAAAGTTTTCAGCTCGGTCACATTCCAAAAAGAAGCACATTATCAGATGCAAATAAGAATAGAAAAGTTGATTTTTTTGAAGAAGTATACAATAAATTATTACATCAATATAGTTCAGTTTTATCGGACAGCCGAATTGAAAACGTTGTAAATAAACAAGTTAAAATAGTTGATAGTACAACAATTAGCTTGTTTAAAGATATTTTAAGTTGTGTTGGACGCAAGAGTAAAGAAGGTAAAAGCAAGGGCGGAATTAAAGTCCATACGGTTATAAATGCAGATGAAATAGTTCCGAATTTAGTATGGTTTAGTCCAGCGGTAACTCACGACCATAACTTTTTACAGAAATTAAAATGTGACGATAATACAGTTTATGTTTTTGATAAAGGATACAATGATTACAAGGCTTTCCAGCATTTTACAGACCATAAAACAGGTTTTGTAACACGATTAAAAGACAACGCTTTACATCAAGAAATTGATGATTTAGAAATACCCGAACATATTCATAACGGTGTTTTGACCGATAAAATAATTGAAGTTGAAGTAAAAAAAGACAAAGAAGTAAGTAAGTTAAAGTTGCGAAAAATAACTTTTTATGATCGAGAAAATAAACGCAAATTTGAATTTTTAACCAATTTATTTGATTTAAGAGCTGACTTAATTGCTGGATTTTACAAAAAAGATGGCAAATAGAGTTGTTATTCAAGCAATTAAACAAAATTTTCCATTGCGCTATTTTTTAGGAGATAATGAAAATGCCATTAAAATTCAGATTTACTGCGTTTTAATTGTAAATTTATTAATAGCTGTAATAAAAAAGAAATTAAAAAGAAGTTGGGCATTCTCAAATTTAGTAAGTTTTGCAAAATTCATCTTTTCAATTACATTCAGTTGATGAAATTTTTAGAAAATCCAGAAAAGACTGGATTGTTAAAAAAACTGAAATATAACAATTATCATTTTTTTAGTGCCTTGTTTTGAGAAACGAAAGATTTAAAAAATTAAAAAGCTGAATAACAAATTAAAACAGTCTGTTTTAATTTTTATCGGACATTAATGGTTTAGAATATTGTTTTGAAAAACATTTTAAAATTAAATTTACATATTCATTTACAATCAATAAAATTGCTAATTATTACATTTCAATAGAATCGTACGGT
>NZ_JAYWFT010000141.1:0-3499 GCF_043778725.1 Flavobacterium sp.
ATCGATTCGTTCCAACATTATTCTTCCAGCTTCGAAAGCCACTTTTTCTGGTTGAAATGGCGATAATCCTAAAGCAATATTATCTGCATTTACAAATTCGTTACAATTTAAAATTTCTGGCAAAATTATCAATGACGCAGTAGTTTTTCCTGCGCCATTGCAACCTGAGATTATATAAATTGTTTTTTCTTTCAAACTATTTTATTGAACCAATAATATCGTATTTTGTAATAATATGATGTTTTCCGTTACCTAAATCAACTAAAACTGCTTGATTGTCTTTGGTAAATAACTTGGACACTTCTTCTATTGGCGTTCCTAATTTTACAATTGGGTAAGGTTTCCCCATTACTTCTTTGATAGGTTTATCGGCTACATCTTTATCTATAACATAGCTTTGAAATAAGTCAGATTCGTCTACTGAACCCACAAAACCAGTTATATCTATTACTGGAATTTGAGATATTTTGTATTTTCTCATTCTGTCAATTGCATGAGAAACCAATTCTTCTGTACGAACAATAACTAATGATTTATCGATGTGATCTTTAATTACGTCTTCGGCTTTTGTAATTTCTTCGTCAAGAAAACCTCTTTCGCGCATCCAATCGTCGTTGAACATTTTACCAACATAACGACTTCCTGAATCGTGAAACAAGACAACAACAACATCATCTTTAGTGAAATGTTCTTTTAATTGGTGCAATCCTTTTACGCAAGAACCAGCAGAATTACCTACAAATATTCCTTCTTCAAGTGCTATTTTACGAGTATAAACGGCAGCATCTTTATCGGTAACTTTAGTAAAACCGTCAATTAATGAAAAATCTACGTTTTTAGGAAGAATGTCTTCGCCTATTCCTTCAGTTATATAAGAATAGATTTCGTTTTCGTCAAAAATTCCAGTTTCGTGGTATTTTTTAAAAACGGAACCATAGGTATCAATTCCCCAAATTTTTATGTTAGGATTTTTTTCTTTTAAATATTTTCCGATTCCAGAAATTGTTCCGCCTGTACCTACTCCAACTACAAAATGTGTTATTTTTCCGTCGGTTTGTTCCCAGATTTCTGGACCAGTTTGTTGGTAATGTGCCAATGCATTACTAGGATTATCGTATTGGTTTACGTACCAAGAATTTGGAATTTCTGTTCCTAATCTTTTAGAAACTGAATAATACGAACGTTCGTCGGTTGGTTCCACATCGGTTGGACATACTATTACTTTTGCACCAACTGCACGAAGAATATCCATTTTTTCTTTGGATTGTTTGTCGGTAATTACAAAAATACATTTGTATCCTTTTACGATTGCAGCAAGAGCAAGTCCCATTCCTGTGTTTCCTGAAGTTCCTTCAATGATTGTTCCTCCGGGTTTTAGTCTTCCATCGGCTTCGGCATCTTCTACCATTTTTAACGCCATTCTGTCTTTGGTAGAATTGCCTGGATTGAAGGTTTCTACTTTGGCAAGAATTAGTGCATCAATTCCTTGAACGACTTTGTTTAGTTTTACTAATGGTGTGTTACCGATAGTTCCTAATATATTTTCTGAATAATTCATAATTTTATTTTCTGTTTGCAAAGATATTGATAATAAAATCGTTTTACAATACCGTAATTTTATGTAAATGGAAAACTGACTAACCCTGATTGGAATGGAAATCCTTGCTTTTGGGCAAGATTGGAATGGAAAGCAGGATAATGGTTTAGTAAAATTCGCAAGCGATTCGTTACTGAAAGAAATTCCAAACCAAACCGAAACGTATCATGAAATCGTGGTAGGGAATATTTGGCGCAGAATAATAGGTGTTTCCAGTAAAACTTGAGTTGAAGTGTTCGGCTTTAAGGTAAATTCTAGTTTGTTTTACACGCGCGTTTACAAAGAAATCTAGCATTGGAAATTCACCAATTTCTTTGGTTTTTTGGATGAAAAACTCACCTAAAATAGGGTTATAATTGTCGGCCAAATAGTTAGTAAAATAGTTAACAGTAATACCAGTCTGAAGGAACATGGCTCTTTTAAAGACATAGTCTGAAAAATATAGTGTATTTCTTAGGGTTAACTCTGGGACATTTAAAATAGCATCTGATTGTGTGACTTTTTGGTATAGAAATGTATTGTCTAATGCCCACTTTCTATATTTGAATTCTTTAGCGAGTTTAAGAGATAGATAATTTATGTTTCCAGCAAATTGGTCTGGTTTTATGTATTGTTTTGTATCGCCAATTGTATCATTTTTAAAGTAAAGATGATCGTCTAAGGTTGTGAATTGAGCTGAAACGCTAACCCATTGAGTATTGGCATTTACAACAATATTGTTTATCTTTTCATTTTTAAAATTATTATTCCAGTTGTATTGATCGTAGCTACTTTGGTTGAGATTGTAGTTATGATTTGGTAATTTACTGATGTTTTGGTATTGAAATGAAATATTATTTAATTTGTTGAAAGCGTAATTTAAGTTGATATCAAGGTTGCGTAAAGGTTGTGTAGAAATTGAATTAGACAACAAAGCTGTGCCATTCCATTTTCCTTTTCTGTAATCGTATTGACCGCCAATTGTATTTATTGTCGCTTTTAATTGATTGGAATATGTTGTGGTAGCAACAGTTCTCTCTGTTTCATAAAAATACTTGTAATTGAAATTTTCAATAAAGAATTGAAATTTACCTAATGTTTTATTTTCATAAACTGCTCCTACTTTATTGTAAAGTCTATCATAAATAGTTTGGTCAGTAATGTTGGCTTTAACTAATGAAGTGCCAAATCTTTGAAATGAAATAGCTGTAGATCCGGTGCCTATTGTTGATGCTAGAGTGACTTGATTGAATTCGAAAAATTTATGTTCATAGTTGAGTTGATGAACAATATAAAGATTGTTCTCATTGTCATTAGTATTAATTCTATAACTATGATCTAGAAAAAAACGCTTACCTTTCAGAAAAGATTTAGCATCTGTAAGAAAGACTTGCAATCTTGGTCTGTTTTTAAATGCTTGATCTTCGCTTTCAAAATCATCTAAAGAAGTAATTCCACCATTTTCACCATTCAATAAGTCTTGACCGGTGTAGTGAAAATTTGAGAAATATCTTTTATTATCTGTATTATAGCTTGAGGTAAATCTAAAATTTCCTGCACTTGACAATTGATTTATATATTTACCTAAAGAGCGTAAACCTTTAAATGCAATGGAAAAATTGAAATTTTTGGAAGTATTAAGAGTTATCAAGGCGTCAACATTTTGCCCTTGTTCCATAACTGTTTTAAAGTAAAGCTCCGTTAAAGGCGTTGCTACAGAATAATATTTAATATCGTTTACCTCTAAGTAGTTAAAGTGTTTGGCTTTAAAACCCATTTCAGGAAATGAATTAAATTTAGTTAAACCAAAATTTAATGTATTATAAGTTTGTCCTTCATTAGGAAACGGCATTAACCCAAAGATATCTTTTCTTAAATAGTTATAATCGTATTCTTTTTTAATGGCAAGCGTTGTATCTACAA
>NZ_JAYWFT010000142.1:0-24130 GCF_043778725.1 Flavobacterium sp.
GATTGCAAATCCGCGCTATCGGGTAGTAGTATGACTCAACAGTATAGAAATTATCAATCTGGCTACACAAAAGGTCCTAAAAGTTATAATTATCAAAACATACCAGGGTTTTAAAACAAAATATTATGAAAAGAGTTTTCTATATTTCCGTTTTTAGTTTTCTTTTATTAAGTAACACTTTTATTGACAATCAATTGAATAATAAAATTAATATAACATATTTAGGTTATAAAAATAATGTTTACCATTCCGATTTCTCTACTTTGGAATTTGAAATAGTAAATAAAAGTCAAGACACAGTATTTTTATCGAAGGAAAATATTGTTTTAACAGTTATAAAAGGAAAAACTATTATCAAAGAGGAAAAACCATCAACAATTGGAATGCCATTTGTAAAACCAATTATTAGAAGTACCATATTTTGCAAAGAGCAAAAAGAGTATCAAGAAAAAATAAATTCTTTAAAGCTCAAATTTGCAAACAAACTTTATGAGAAAAATTTTGGCTCAAATACTATTTACAAAAACTCTAAAGATTTCATTATAGAAAATATTATTAGAGATTGTTTTATTTTAATGCCTAATGAATCTATTGACCATAGTATGGGTTTTTATTCTAAAAAGTTTGATAAAACTTGTAAAGTGTCTGTGAAATATTCAGACAATAAGAGGTTTACTTATTTTGTAGATGATAGTGGCAAGAAAATTGATATTACCAATTAATTCTACCCAGATGGCGCGGATATGTCCCACTATGGATAATGTATCAAAGCTAACGATAAACAATTTTACATTATTTAACTGCAATGATTCAAAGTTAGTGATGCACTAATTTACATCATTTAACCATATGTAAAACAATAAATAAAATAAATAAAATAAATTTAAAAGTATAAGGCAAGCTGTATAGTTTGCCTTTTTTGTGCATAAACCTTTAAAAGGAAAAGTGTTCTAACGAATAGGGATGAACAATTAGTATTAGAAAAAATATTTTAAGAAATTAGGAAAAGATTGGCAAAAAATGTTCAGTCTATTTGTTTGTATGTGCGGTTTTCTTATGTAAAACTGTGAAATTATTGTTCTATGGATGTAGATTGGCGTTTTATTATGCTTGTTGGTAGCTCAATAATTCTTGGTGTAAAGGGTTTTAGTTCGCGTCTAGCAATCATTTCTTCTAGCAGCAGGTTGAATGCTTGAACACCCATTAGATAGCTAGGTTGGTCAACTGTGCTTAGCTTGGGGTTCATTACTTGCGACATGAACCAGTTGCTAAATCCTATAACTTTTACTCGTTGTGGTACTTTAATATTGTTTTGGTTGAAGTGGTCTAGAAGTCCTATAGCAACTAAGTCTGTAACGGCAAACACGCCGTCAATGTCTGGGTGTTGTTCTAGTATTAGTTGTGCAAATTGTTTTCCTTCATCAAAGGTTACATTTTTACAAGTAAAGACTAGATTGGAATTGAATGGAATGTTGTTTTTTTCTAAAGCTTTTTTGTATCCTAAAAACCTATCTATAGCATTTTGTGGATTTATAGGTCCGCGAATGTGTGCTATTTTTTTGCACCCACTTTTAATGAGATGTTCTACCGCATCGAAGGCCGCTTTCTGGTCGTTAATTATTACTTTGGAGCTAGGTATAAGTTTGGATATTTTGTCAAACTGGACTAATGGCACTTCTCTTTTAATGATTTCTTTGAGGTGCACATCGTCATTAGACTCATTAGATAAAGACAACATTATTCCGTCTACTCTCTTATTTAGCAATAATTCTACTTGTTTTTTTTCTAGTTCTAAGGATTCGTTAGACTGAAGAATGAATACTAAATAGCCATTTTTTTCTGCTTCATCAATAATACCATTAATGATGTTAGAAAAAAAATGGTGTACTACTTCGGGTATTATTAGCCCTACAGTTTTTGATTCTTTGGTTCTTAGGTTTACGGCAAAGCTGTTGGGTGTAAAATGCAGCGATTTAGCCAACTCTAAAACTGCATTTCGTGTTTTTTCGCTTACGTCTGGATAGTTTTTTAGTGCTTTGGAAACGGTTGTTATAGAAATGCCTAGTTTGGCAGCAATTTCTTTTAGAGTAATATCTTTCATGTAATGAAAATGTGTTGCGAAAAGCTAGAAAAGTGTGGTTAAATTAATCTTTGTTTGTAATTTTCTAATGTATAAATTTAAATTAGCAATGTTGTTGTTTTATAAAAATTAATTTGTTAAAAAAGACATGTAATTCTATCAAATTAATATATTATTTATCTTTTTTTTACTAAAAGTCTAAAAAAGCTAGTGTTAGTTGTTTTAATGGTTGTTGTTTAATTGGATTTTATTAAATTTTTGCACTTTATTGTTGTTACTTTTTTTAAAATTAAGTGTTAGTTTTTTTGTGTGTTTGAATAAACCAGAAATTATTAGAATGTTCTTGTTTAGGTAAAATAAAAACTGCTCTAGAAAATCGGTTAATGATTTTCTAGAGCAGTTTTATTTGCATTAATTTTAGTTTTATTATTCTGCTCCGTCGGTAGTTGCTCTTGTTATTGCATAATTAGCAATAGTTTTTCCTAGTAACATTCCTTTTTCGCAATCGCTTCTATAGTGTATTGCACCATATAATCTAGACATTGATGCTTCGTTTGCTAAGGCTTCAAATTCTTGCGTTTTAGACGGAATAACATGTGATAAATAGCTTGCCGCTGCACCACTAAAGGTTGAGTGTCCAGATACATATGCAGGAAAGTTGGGTACTCCAGTAGATGTTTTTATTGATGGATTCATTTGGCTAGGTCTTGGGTTGAAATAGAAATATTTTGCATCCCAACAACTTATAGCTGCATCCATCATTGAGATGTTTAATAATGCCATGTTTCTTGCCCATCTTACTTCGCTAAAATATTGATAAACAAATGCTTCGTCTGCAATTTGGTTCCAGTGTCCTGGAGGCGTATATGTGCCTACACCATCTGCCCAGAATGTTACAATTCTCATTCTGTCTCGTGTATAATTTTCGCTATAGTATTTTACTTCATTTAATTCGGTTGTAAATTGTGGTGAAGTGGTTGATGGTGGTGGTACAGGACGATTGGAAACAACATTGGCTGGTGTCATTAAAAATGATTTTACGTTTCCAAAAAGTGGAAGCATTGGCGGTCTTGCAGGCGTGTCTAGTGATCTCCATGGAGTTTGGCCATTAGCAATTGCATTGGTTTCTAATTGTGTCCATAACGTTTGGTTACCTATTGCTGCGCCAGCGCCATCTGTAGAGGCTTTTGTTATAAACTTGGCTGCAATTTTTCTTCCTAGTGCAACTCCGGCATCAATATCGCTTCTAACATTTGCTCCAGACATTATTCTGTACAGCTTTTGTTCATCTGCTTTTTGTTGTATAAAAGCTATTTCTGTTGGAAAAAGTAATTTTAATAATTCTACTGTTACTCCGGCAAGTGCTCCATCTTCTGATGGGTATGATGGCAATGAACTTTTTGGCACTAAAACTTGTAGTGTGTTATCAACAATAAAAGGTGCAGCACGATTGTAAAGTTGTTTGTAATGCCAAGTTGCAACCATTGCGTCATATTGTGCTGCGCTAACGTAAGCATAGGCACGAGCTGCAAATGGAGGGTTTGAAAATGGAAATTGTGGATTTGCAAAAGGATTGGCAGCTGATGGAGCTGGATATGTTCCGTCTTCGTTTTGGTATGGCGGACGATTGTGTCTTGCCACTAATGTTTGTATAATTTCGTTCCAACGTAATACACCACCAACACTCCAGTAATCAATAATTGCTTGTTGGTCTGAATTTAAATTGGCTTGATAACTTTTAATTTCATTTATTTCTGCTTTGTATGCAGACGATGTTACTGCAAGTGGCGCGTCTACTGAAAATTCATCGGCTGTTGTTAATAAAATTGGACGCCATGTTCCGGCATTTGCATCAGCATTTGTAGGATTCAATTGTGGGTATTGTTGGTTTCTTTCTACAAGATCGTCATTACAAGAAATGGTTAAAAGCAGTAAAGTATATAGAGCGCATTTTGCCCAAAAGGTATAAGTATTAATTTTCATTGGTTGTAGTTTTAGTTTTAGTAGAAGTGAAATTAATAATGTAAAATAATCCGCCATAAAAAGCATTAGATTGTCCTACATTTCGACCAGCAACAACGTGGTTTGCACCTGCAATAATTGATAATCCAGAAACCGATTTTAAATTGTATTTTCCGTTAAATCCAATTTTAGACATATTCATTGTGTTGCTTGGAAAAGGCATGTTATTGGTAGTAATATCAAAGCCTCCTTTTTGGGTTGTCCATGTGTCAAATATTGCTTCTGCAATAAGTCTTTTTGTACGATATCCAGCTCTTGCATTGAAAGAAACAGCGTCAGGCATGTCAACTTCATTTGTATAATGCATTCTGTCAGAATAATAGGTGTTTCTGTCAATTTTTATATTGGAACGTTTTATGTATGAGCAAGAAGCTGTTGCAAATAAACTACCAAATTGATAATCACTCATTAATCTTACACTTCCTGTTTTGCTTTGAGAACCTATGCTTAATGGTAAATAATCGGCAACATAATTGGTTGTTGGTATTGAAAACCCACCTAAAATATAAAAGGACAGCAGATTTTTTTTTATTTCTTTTTCATAAAATAAATATTTCAGTGTTAATGACAGGTCTTGAATACCGTTTTGCCCTAACATTGTTCCTGATGAAGCTTTGGTTGTTACATAAGGAACGCTAAATATTGCATTAAGTTTATCCGTTATTCCATAATTTCCGTTAACAGAAATTTTTTGAGTAGAAATGGTTCCAAAATTCAAGTTTTCTCTTTTAAAATTTCCTTCCCAATAGTTATCCCAACTGCTATATTCATAGATTGCTCCTGTACAAAAGTTGTTTTTATCCATCATTATGCCATCAATTTCGGTTTGGGCATAAAAATGGTTTGCCGCCATTAACAGGCATAGTATATATAGTTTTTTCATTTTTAAATTATAGGTTTATTAGGTTGTTTCCCAAATAAATAGTTAGTGTGACTTATTGGGTTAAAATACTATCTTACATAACGTTATATAAAAAGTATAGTTTTATTATCATAATGATTGTCCTTAAATTAAATAAAAGTAAGCACCGACATTTATTTCAAAAATGCAATTCCATATTTTTCACCAACTAACTTTTTTCTATATAAACAGCAATGAAAAAGAATAGTTTTTTTGAAATTCAAAATAACATAACACCTGGTCTTGTACAGTTCTAAAAATAGAATTACAAGACTGGTTTAGTTAATTTATGGACAATCACCTGAAGCACAGAAACTATAAGTTCTATGAATCTTGTTATTTATAAGATATAAATAAAGATGATTAAACCGTTTTGGGAGGAGCGTATGCTTGTTCCAGGTAACCAGAGTTTTCAATCTCATAAGGATGAGAATTTTTGTTTAAAATGGTATAACAAGCGTAGGAATTGAGCTCATAAAAAGAGGAGCTAGAAGGTATATAGTCTTTTATAAATGATTTTATAAGTTTTTCTATTGGAGATTTATTGGTGTCTGAATCTTTTTGACAATCAGCCATTTTCTTTAAACTTAAGTCAATTGTAGTTTGATCTTGAACACCCAAATAATATAAATTTAAAACATTATCCTTTATGCTTTTTTTGAAAATATGATATATCTTGTTGTTTATTATTACATTTTCATTTACCTTTTCAATATCTGTGTCCTCCATAAAGGAGTATAAGGTAGCATTGAGTTTTATTACTTTAAATTTAGAATTGGGAGAATTTTGTATTGTTTCTATCCAGCTTTGTTCTTTTTGGTAGGCAATCATCATATAGTAGTCTACAACATTGTAAAACAATGAAGAGATTAATGTAATTGCTAATAATAAAGAAGCTGTTTTTTTCATTTTTAATTCAATAGAATCATTATTCTAATTTTACTATACAAGATTGATATGGTTTTAAAACAACTGTTGAACCTTCTTTTTTTAATGGTTGCAGATTGTTAATTAACTCTTGTGATAGCTTCATTTCATTTGAGAGTGTAATTTTACTAATTTCTTTTGTGAAATTCAATAAAATTAATACTTTTTTTCCGTTTAATTCTCTTGTATAGCCAAAAACATTAGAATTTTGTTTATCTACTACTTCATATTTGCCATAAATTAAAATAGGATTATCTTTTCTTATCTTGGCTAGTTTTTTGGCATAATTTAAAATTGAATTTTCGTCCTTTTCGCTTGCTTCAACATTTACTGTTTTATAGTTATCATTTATTGTTAACCATGGTTTTCCTGTAGTAAATCCTGCATTAGTAGTTGCATTCCATTGCATTGGCGTTCTGCTATTATCACGACTCAATTCGGCTTGCATTTTCAAGTAATCGTCTGCTTCTTTTTGGCTGTTTTTAAGTGCAATATTATACCTGTTTCTGGTTTGTAAATCGTTGTATTGTTCTACTTTCTTGAAGCGAATATTAGTCATTCCTATCTCGTCACCATTGTATATATATGGAGTTGCACGTTGTGTGAGTAGGAAGGTATACAGCATTTTGGCAGATGCTTCTCTAAATTGTGGCGCGTCATTTCCGTAACGACTTACTGCACGACTTTGATCATGATTGGTAAAATAAACGGTGTTCCAACCTTTGTCTAGAAATTTGGTATTCCATTTAGAAACGATTTCTTTAAGCCCAATAACATTGTTTCTGCCAACAACATATTCGCCTTTGTCAAACTCGTTTCTTCCCCATACATTTGCTATTTCATCGTGGTATAAAGTATTAATTTCGTTGTTGTTTTCATCAACATATTCCATCACTTTACTAAACGGAATTACACCGCCTTCACCAACTGTATATACATCTTTATATTTGCTTAAAACTTGTTCGTTCATCTCTTTTAGATAATCATGAACTTTATTGTCAGCACCATAATAACGCACAAATTGCTCGTTTGTAAAATCCTTTGGCATATTGGGCCAAGTTGTATCTTTAGCCATAAATGGAAAGGCATCCATGCGAAAACCACTTACACCTTTATCCAACCAAAATTTCATTATGTCGTACATTTCTTTACGCATTGTAGGATTTTCCCAATTTAAATCGGGTTGTTTTCTGCTAAAATAATGCAGGTAATAACTGTTGGTTGCTTTGTTAAATCGCCATGCATCGGCATTTTCGTCAAATAGGCTGTATCTTTTTGGTGGTGTTCCTTTTTCTGCCGGCCACCAATGGTAATAATTATAGTATTTGTTGGTTCTTGATTTTTTGGCTTCTATAAACCAATTGTGCTCATCACTACTGTGGTTTACTACTAAATCCATAATCAGTTTGATGTTGCGTTTTTTCATTCCGGCAAGCATTTCGTCAAAATCTGTCATTGTTCCCATTTCGGTCATAATTGCACGATAATCACTAATGTCATATCCATTATCATCATTGGGCGATGCACATATCGGATTCATCCAAACGGCATCAATGCCAAGACTTTGAAGATAATCTAATCTTTTTGTAACTCCTTTCAAGTCGCCAACTCCATCACCATTACTGTCCTGAAAACTTCGAGGATAGAGTTGGTAAATGATGGCTTCTTTCCACCATTTGTTAGTGTTGGTGCTAGATTTTTCATCCATTTTCGGTTCTTTTTTGCAAGATATTGTACCCATTAATAGTGAAAGTACAATGATTATTTTCAATTTCATAATTTTTAGTTTTTTAAAGAAATCCAAGTTAATTTATGCCATATAAATTCTAATGGTCCTTGTTTATGACTTTTTAACCACCAAGTACAGAAAATAACGTTCAATAAAAATAAGATTATTCCAATAAATAGACAAATTGTTGCGCCTGTGTATTGGTAAAGGCCAAATCCATATTTATAGTATAATGTTGATCCAATAATGGATTGAATAATATAATTTGACAAGCTCATTTTTCCAAAAGGAATGAGTTTTGTCAGTAGTATATTTATATTTGATAAATAAAATAAAAGTATAAATCCAGAAACCCAAATTAGCATCATCGCAAAGTTAGCATAAGAATTAAAAATCACTAATAATCTATCTAATTCGTATTTATTTGTAATAAATTGGGGTGAATAAAAAACAAACGCATACAATGGTATAAAAAATATAGTAGCATAGAGAGCCGTTTTTTTCCAAAACAATAAATTTTCTGAAGTGTTTGAAAAAAGTTGTTTTCTACCAGCTAACAATCCCAATATAAATAGGCCTGGAGCTTGAAAAAAACGACCGTTTTCCCATGACCACAACATTGAAGCAGCTTTTCCTTTGGTAATATCACCTATCATATAATCCCAAAAAGTGCCATTATTCATGTAGTCTGAAATCGCAGCATAGTAACTTCCTGATAGATTGGGTGTAGGAACATAACTAGGATTAAAAACAAGGTAAAGGTATTTTCCCCATTCCATAGGTTGCAACATTAAAAATGAAGCGAGAATAAAAATTGTTTTGTTGCTTAGGTTACAAACCGGAATTAAGATTAATCCTAAAATTGCATAAAGTGTTAAAATATCTCCTTGGTAGAAAGCGGTATTGATAAATCCAAATATAAGTAGTAAAAACATACGCCATAGAAAACGTAGTCTAAAATCGCTTCCTTTCTTATTTTGATTGTCGTTTTGAATATAAAACTAAACCCAAAAAGGAGTGCGAAAATTGCATAAGCCTTTCCTCCAAACAAAAAATAAGCGCTAAACATCACATTTTGATCTACTGTTTTTAGCCATTCTGGAAACTGTGGTGGTGCATAAACAAATTCAAAATGTTCCATATTATGCAAAAGTACAATACACATAATTGCAAAACCTCGCAAGGCATCGACAACTTCAATTCGGTTGTTTTTTAAGATTGTGTTCATCTAATTGTGTAATGTCTTTAAAATAGTTCGTCCAATATTGAAAAATTATTAGCAATAACAAAATCAATTTGATATATACATTTAAATTTAAACCCGAAAACGTTTTCGATTATTAGATAATTATACTTTAATGAATTATTGTAGATATAAAAAATTAAAATGATAAATTTGATGATAAATAAATCAAAATATGAAAATTTTAGTACTCTTTTTTTCTTCATTTTTATCGTTTTCTGGATTGGCACAATCTAAATCGGATGAATGGCATTTGACTGCAACTTCGCGTCAAAATTATTTTGGTGTAGCTATGGCCAATGGACAAATTGGTATTGTAACCAACGACGAACCATTAAAAACAAAAGAGATAATACTCAACGGCGTTTATCAACCAAGTCTAGAAAATGGAATTAGTAAAATTGTTCGTGGTATTGAATTTTTGAATTTGCACTTGAACATCAATAATGAGCAAATAAAATCGGATAATATTGATAATTGGAGCCAAGTAGTTTCTATGAAAGACGGAATGAGTACCGTTTCTTTTTCGTTTAAGGATTATGCAAGCATAGATTACACTATTTTGGCAAACAGAGCCATTCCATATTCTGCCATGGCAATTATTGAAATTACTCCAAAAAGAGATATAGAAATAACGGCCAATAATTATATGGTTGTTCCTGATGAGTTAAAGGAAGCAAAATCGCAATTTAGGATTTTGAAAGACAATCAATACCTAATGCCAGTTTTTGGTACTTCTGCCAAAACGATGAACGGAAAATATACTATTTCTGCTTCAACAACATTTTTATTTGATGGCGAAAAAGAGACGTTAAAACAAATAGGCGACGAAGTGGGTTTTACCAAGAAACTTACAAAAGGAAAAAAATACCGATTTGCAATTGCTGGCGGTATTTGTACTTCTAAAGATATCACTGATCCACTCAACGAGTCCGAAAGACAGCCTATTTTTGCATTGCAAGAAGGTATTGACAAATTAGTAAACCGACATAAACAAGAGTGGTCAGAATTATGGAAAACTGGCGATATTGAAATTGAAGGCGATCTTGATGCACAACAACGAGTAAGGTTTGCTTTGTATAATTTGTATTCCTTTATTAGACCAGAAACTAGACAAAGTATTGCACCAATGGGATTGTCAAGTCAAGGTTATAACGGACATATTTTTTGGGATTCCGAGCTTTGGATGTATCCAACGCTACTAGTATTGCAACCCGATATGGCCAAATCATGTTTGGATTATCGATCGGACAGATTGCAAAAAGCCAAACAAAAAGCTACTATTTATGGTTATAAAGGTGCCATGTTTCCATGGGAAAGCGATGATACTGGCGAAGAAGCAACTCCAACTTGGGCGTTGACAGGAATTTTTGAACAACACATTACCTCAGATGTTGCCATTGCTTTCTGGAATTATTATGCGCTAACACAAGATAAATCGTGGCTTAAAAGCGAATTTAAAGTATTGAAAGAAACTGCCGATTTTTGGGTAAGTCGTGTGGTAAAAAATCCAGACGGTAGTTATTCTATTTTAAATGTTGTTGGCGCCGATGAATATGCACAACATGTGGATGATAATGCATTTACCAATGCTTCGGCGATTGAAGCTTTACGAAATACAATTAAAGCCGCAACAATTCTTGGCGCACCCATTGATCCTAATTGGGTTGACGTTTCTAATCATATTGTAATTCATAAAAAAGACGGAATTACTCAAAATTACAAAGGATATGACGGACAAACAATAAAGCAAGGCGATGTAAATTTATTGGCCTATCCGTTACACATCATTACAGATAGAACTCAAATAGAAAAAGACTTGGCCTATTATTCTGAAAAAATTGATAAAAAAGATGGTCCAGCCATGGCGCACGGAATTTTATCGGTTTTATATGCGCGCTTAGGTGATAAAGAAAAAGCATACGACCATTTTGTAAAAGCCTATTTACCTAACAGTCGTCCACCATTTGGCGTTTTCTCAGAATCGGCAAATAGTAACAATCCCTATTTTGCCACAGGAGCAGGAGCAATGTTACAAGCCATCATTTATGGTTTTGGTGGCGTTGAACAAACCGATAACGGATTGAAATTTAATAAAGGAATTTTGCCAAAACAATGGAAATCCTTAAAAATTATTGGTCTAGGAATTGATGATAAAACAATAGTTATCCAAAATTAATTTCTCTAATTTAGAGATAAAAAATCATTCATTAATTACTGTTTTATGGTAGTTAGTGAATGGTTTTTCTTTTAGAAATAAGGCCGTTTCACTGGTTGTAAAAGCCAAATTTCCCAATTTTAGTTAAATTTCCTAATAAAGAGCCAAATTGTACTAAAATTTTACTAAAAAAAATACTTTCCATTTTTTTAAACCTTTTTTTTTATGCATATAGTATTTTTTTAGTAGTTTTTTTAAGCATTTGATTTTAAATCGAAAACGTTTTCGTTAATACTATAACGTTTTCGTTGTAATGTTTCTTAAAATTTTCACAAAATTAGATTATGTTTGACTTTCTATATAAACAATTATTAACTAACTTATTTATTACGTATGAAAAATAGTCTACTCAAAGGCTTACTAGTTTTTCTAACTATGTTCTTTACAGGTTTTGCATTTGCACAAAATGTAACTGGTAAAGTAACCGATGGCAAAAGTCCGTTACCCGGAGTTTCTGTCACAATAAAAGGAACCACTAACAGCCAACAAACAGATTTAGATGGAAATTTTACAATTAAAAATGTAGGTTCAGATGCCGTTTTGGTATTTACCTTCATTGGTCTTAAAACACAAGAAGTTAAAGTTGCTGGTAAAAGCAATATTAACGTTACAATGAATGAAGACCTTCAAGAATTAAAAGAAGTTGTTGTTATTGGTTACGGTTCTGTTAAAAAGAAAGATGCAACAGGAGCAGTAGATCAATTAAACGCTAAGAATTTTGACAATGTATCTGCAACATCACCAGCAGATTTATTAAGAGGAAAAGTTTCAGGTGTACAAGTTACATCTTCAAGTGGTGAGCCAGGTGCTGCGTCTTCAATAAGAATTCGTGGAAATTCATCTATTCGTTCAGGAAATGGTCCACTTATCGTTGTTGATGGTGTTCCATTAGACGGTGGTGACATTTCTGGAGGTGGAGATGATTTGTTAGGAACATCTTCTGCTAGAAATCCTTTAAACTTCGTTAATCAAAATGATATCGAAAGCATGACTATTCTTAAAGATGCGTCATCTACTGCTATATATGGTTCTCGTGGTGCTAACGGTGTAATCGTTATAACTACTAAAAAAGGGAAATCTAAAGAGCCACAATTAAATTATAGTACTTCAGTAACTTTTAGTAAGTTTTCAAGTAAACTAGATGTTATGGATGCTGGAACATTTGTTAGAAATGGTGGAGTTGATACTGGATCTAGAGCATACGATTGGAAAGACGCTGTTTTAAGAGGCGGTTTAACAACGAATCATGATGTTTCATTTACAAAATCTACTGATAATTCAAGTACTCGTTTGTCATTTGGAGCTTCAAATACAAATGGTATTGTTAGAAACACAGGACTTGATAAATACACTTTTTCATTAAATAACTCAAATGACTTCTTTGGAGGGAATTTAAAAATTGATTCAAAAATTAATTACGCAGCCATTAAAGATGATGCAACATTAATTTCTAACAATGCTGGTTTTATTGGAAATTTAATTGGTGCTGCGCTATATTGGAATCCAACAAACCCTATCTACGATAATTCTCCTGATGGTTATTACAATCCAGGTTACAATAGTCCTGCTGGAGCGTATGGAAGTGATACTTATTTGAACCCAGTTCAATTGCTAGATGCTTACAAAGATTATACAAACACAAGCAAGATTTTAGGAAGTATTAAATCTACTTTAAAATTATCTAAAAATTTAAACTATCAATTCTTATTTGGTGTTGAGAGTTCAAGCTCAATTAGAAAATCTCAATTGTTACCTTCAATTCATATTCAGAATGTGGCTCAAGCTACAGTGCCTGGTTCAACTACTGTTAAATATGGTCAGTCTGCATTGATTAACAATAATAAGTTTAATAAAACTTTTGAGCACACATTAAATTACAATAAAACATTTAATGATAACTTTATATTTGATGCTTTAGCGGGTTATTCATACTATGATTATAACGCTGATGGAAGTTATTCTTCTGGAAAAGGATACAATCCTGATCAAGTTAACTTAATCGATAATATCGAAGGTGGTTTGCAAAATGAATTTAGAGTTTCTTCATATAGAAATAGAGTTGAATTACAGTCTTTTTATGGTAGAGTTAATGCAACCATTTACAAAAAATTCCTAGTTACTGCAACTTTGCGTTCAGATGGTTCTACTAAATTAGGTGCAAACAATAAATATGGTTCTTTCCCATCTGTTGGATTGGGTTATAAAATTATTGAAGGTAAAGACGGAATGTTGAATGCTTTAAAACTTAGAGGAAATTTTGGAGTAACTGGTAATCAAGAATTTGCTGCAAACTCTGCTATTGGTAGAGCGGTTTATGCCAATAATGGAGCTCAAACTATTGATAACAGTGCAAATGCTAATTTAAAATGGGAAACTACTAGATCTTATGGAGTTGGTTTAGATTTTACAGTATTAAAAAATAGATTGTCAGGTTCTGTTGATTACTTCAATAGAGATACTAAAGATCTTATTTTTCCAGTTCCTGGAGCTTCTGTTCAGCCTGGTCCAAACCAAAATAGATATGTAAATCTTGAAGGTAATCTTATAAATAAAGGTTTAGAAGTTGGTGTTAATTATAAAATAATTAATAAAGGTGACTTTACATGGGATTTTTCTGCAAATGCTTCATTCTTGAAAAATCAAATGAAAAATTTCGCTGGATTTATTCAAGCAGGAGCACTTAATGGACAAGGATTAACTAACGCATATGCACAGGTTGTTACTAATAATGAGCCTATTTATAGCTATTACATGTACGAATTTAGAGGGTATGCTGCAGATGGTTCTTCAATATATGCTGATGCTGCAGGAAATGATGCTTCTTTAGGTTTAGCTGCAAAAAAATTAGTAGGAAAACAAGGTTTGCCAAAAATGAATCTAGGTTTTTCTACAAATGTTGCTTACAAAAGTTTTGATGCTGCAGTTTCATTCTATGGTGCTTTTGGTCATTATTTGTATAATAATACAGCAAATGCTTATTTCTTTAAAGGAGCTTTTCAAGGCGGAAGAAATGTGCCTGAAGATGTTGCTACATCGTCTCAAGCACAAGGAGATCCAAACTCACCATCAACTAAATATTTAGAAAAAGGAGATTTCTTGCGTATGGGAAATCTAACATTTGGTTATACATTTAGTGGAACTACTTTAGAAAAATTAAAAATTAAATCTGCTCGTTTCTTTGTAAACGGTCAAAATCTATTATTGTTTACTAAATATTCTGGATTTGATCCAGAGGTAAATACTGACAAATCATTAAATGGTGTGCCTTCGGCAGGTATTGATTATTTATCATATCCTCGTTCAAAAGCCTTCGCATTAGGTCTTAATGTTACATTTTAAAAAAAAAATACAATGAAAAGAAAAAATTTTATTAAAGGATTTTTATACATAAGTATAATATCTTTTGGAGCAAGTTGTACTAATCTAGATGAAGAAGTACTAGATGGTCAATCGTATATTAGCTCTGGAGGAACAACAACTATTAACTCATCTGCTGTTCTTCAATCTGCGTACAATGGATTACGTGACTTTAATGGTCAAGGTATGATGTATGCTCTTGACGAAATGTCAACTGATGCAATGGTTGGGCCAACTCGTGGTGGTGACTGGGATGATAATGGTGTTTGGAGACAAATTCATACTCAAACTTGGGCTCCAGATCATGGTGAAGTTAAAGGTGCCTGGAACTCATTACTTTCTAATGTTTACAATTGTAATCTAGTTATTGAAAGTGGATCAGCTACTGCTTCTGAAGTTTTGCAAGCTCGTTTTTTACGTGCATTTTATTACTATAACGTAGTTGATTTATTTGGACAAGCGCCATACAGACCAGCTGGGTCAAACTTATTAGATGATCCTAAAGTATGGACAAGATCAGAAGCTACTACTTATATTATTTCAGAATTAGAAGCTATAATAAGTACTTTACCTGCTAGAGTTTCTGGTGATGCAAGTATTGTAAATAAAGATGCAGCTCATTTTTTACTTGCAAAAATATACTTGAATAAATCTGTTTTTGATGGTTCTGGAGCTTTCGCTGCCGCCGATATGACAAAAGTAGTTCAACATGTAGATGCAATGTCTAATACTCTAGCGGCTAATTATTGGGATAATTTTCAACCAAACAATAACACTTCAAATGAAATTGTTTTTTCATCTAAAAATATTCAAGGTGGCGATGGTGGAAATATGCAGTCTAAATGGAGAATGGGTACCCACTACAATCAAACGCCTTCTGGATGGAATGGTTTTGCTACAGTAGCTGAATATTATAACCGTTTTAATGCTTCTGATTCTAGAGGTAAATATTCTACACCTTCAATTATTAGTACTATTGGTAATCCTGTAGGTTTTAATATTGGACAACAATTTGCTCCAGGTGGTGTTACGCCACTTATGGATAGAAATAATAATCCTTTATCATATACTGCTGCTTTAACATTAATTACAAGTGGAGTTACTCTTGAAACTGCTGGTATACGTGGTATGAAATATGTTCCAGATGCTGGAAGTTTAGATAAGCCAGATAATGATTTAGTTTTAATGAGATATTCTGATGCTTTATTAATGAAAGTTGAAGCTATCTTAAGAGGTGGTACTGGTAGCGCTGGGACAATTTTGTCTGACATTGCTACAAGAGCAGGAGTAGCTGCAGCACCAAATACTCTTGACGGAATTTATGCTGAAAGAGGAAGAGAATTGTGGTGGGAAGGTTACAGAAGAAATGACATGATCCGTTTTGGAAAGTTTCTTGATTCTAGAGCTTTAAAACCATATACTTCAGCTGCCAAATATTTAATATACCCAATTCCTGCGGATGCATTATTTAATGCTAATTTAAAACAAAACCCAGGTTACTAAGAAATTTTGTTTAATATTTTGTTTGAGTTTTTTTAAAAAGAGGGTAATTTTTACCCTCTTTTTTTGTTTTAAATTTTGTCAATTATTTGTAAAATTGTAGTAAATTGTGCTACTATAATTTAATAATTAGTATCACTTGATATGTCGTATAGATTTTTATTACCTACTGCTATTTTTTTTCTGTTTATAAGTTGTTCTAATGACAATTCTAATAATGAAAACAGCCTTTTTTCCAAATTAGAACCTTCTCAAACAGGAATTGATTTTGTCAATGAAGTTAAAAATGGTGAGGAAATGAACATCTTTAAATATAGAAATTTTTATAATGGTGGAGGTGTTTCAATTGGTGATATAAACAATGATGGTTTATCAGATGTTTACTTTACTTCCAATCAAGGTAAAAATAAATTGTACCTAAATAAAGGAAATTTTAATTTTGAAGATATTTCTAAAAAAGCAGGCGTAGAAGGAACAAAGTCATGGTCTACTGGTGTTGTAATGGTAGATATTAATGGCGACGGATTTCTTGATATTTATGTTTGCAACGCTGGAAACTCAAGTGATGAAAAAAGAAAAAGCGAACTTTTTATAAACAATGGTAATCTAACGTTTACCGAAAAAGCAGAACAATACAATCTTGCAGATACCGGAATTACAACACATGCAGCATTTTTTGATTATGACAAAGACGGCGATTTAGATTGTTATATTCTTAATAACAGTTTTATTCCAGTAAGTAGTTTAAATTATTCCAACAAGAGAGAATTACGTGATAAAGATTGGGATGTAAATCCAATTTTAAAAGGTGGTGGCGATAAGTTATTGCGCAACGATAACGGAAAGTTTATTGATGTAAGTGAAAAAGCAGGAATATACGGTAGTTTAATCGGCTTTGGTTTAGGTGTAACAGTTGGTGATGTTAACGGCGATTTATATCCAGATATCTACATTTCTAACGATTTTTACGAACGCGATTATCTTTATATAAATAATAAAAACGGAACCTTTTCTGAGCAAATTCAAAACTGGACTACACACATTAGCCAATCGGCAATGGGTGCAGATATGGCGGATATAAACAATGATGGTAAAGCAGATATATTTGTTACAGATATGCTGCCAGAACCCGATAATCGATTAAAAACCACAACAAATTTTGATAATTATGATTTGTTTTCAAGGAAATTAAACCTTGATTTCTTTAACCAATACATGCAAAATACACTGCAAGTAAATACTGGTGATAACCATTTCAATGAAATTGCCAATTATGCAGGTGTTGCCAAGACAGATTGGAGTTGGGGTGCACTTTTATTTGATATGGATAACGATGGTTACAAAGATATTTATGTCTGTAACGGAATTTATCACGATCTTACCAATCAAGATTTTGTAGATTTCTTTGCTAATGAAGTAATGCAAAAAATGGCAATTACTGGTAAAAAGGAAGATATGGAAAACATTATCAATAAAATGCCAAGTACACCTGTGCCCAATTATGCATTTAAAAATAATAAAAATTTAAAATTTACTAACGAAGCTCAAAATTGGGGTTTAGGAACACCAAGCTTTTCTAATGGTGCAGCCTATGCGGATTTAGATAACGATGGTGATTTGGATTTAATTGTAAATAATGTCAATATGCAAGCATTTGTTTATCAAAATAAATCTGAAAAAAATAAAGAAAATCATTACGTAAAGGTAAAACTTAAAGGTGATGGTCAAAATAAATTTGCAGTAGGAAGTGTCGTAGAATTGTTCTCTAATAAAGAAATTATTCGCCAAGAATTAATTCCAACTCGTGGTTTTCAATCGTCTGTAGATTACGTCATGACTTTTGGTGTAGGATCTAAAAAAATTGATTCGCTTCAAGTTATTTGGCCTAATGGTAAATTTCAAACCGTTAAAAAAATTAAACTAAACACAACAGTTACCCTAAATATTACTGATGCAAAGACAGACTATGTTTCGAAAGCTATAAAAATAAAACCATTATTTTCTGAAATTCCAAACACTATTGTAACCCATAAAGAAAACGATTATATCGATTTTGATTATGAAGGTTTAATAGGAAAAATGCTTTCGCAAGAAGGACCAGCTCTTGCTCTTGCAGATATTAATGGCGATGGAAATGACGATGTTTATATTGGCGGTGCCAAAGGAAATTCAGGTAAAATATACCTCAATAACGGAAAGGATAATTTTACTATTTCTACTCAAGTTGCTTTAGAAAACGATTCAAGCTTTGAAGATACAGCAGCAACTTTCTTTGACGTAGACCATGATGGTGATCAAGATTTATTAGTTGGATCCGGCGGAAACGAAAAAACCGATCAAGCCAATTATAAAAATAGATTGTACTTAAATAATGGCAAAGGAGTGTTTACTAAAAGTGCATCTATTATTCCAACCACCAATAGTAATGTTTCTGTAATTGCACCATATGATTTTGATAATGACGGCGATATTGATGTCTTTATTGGTAGCAGAAGTGTTCCTGGAGTTTACGGAATTACTCCAAAACAACTCTTATTAGAAAATGACGGTAAAGGAAATTTTGCCAATATAACCGAGAAAAGATCATTCAAACTAAATGATGTAGGAATGATAACCGATGCAGTTTGGGAAGACATAGACAACGACAATAAAAAAGATTTAATTATCGTTGGCGAATGGATGGCGCCTGTAATCTTTAAAAATACCGGCAGACGACTCTCAGAATTTAAAAATAATTTGGCCGATGAAAAAGGATTTTGGAATGCCGTTTCATGTGTAGATTTGAATAACGATGGTAAAAAAGATTTAATTTTTGGAAATAAAGGAACCAATACTTCCTATAAATGTTCCAAAACTAATCCGATGAAATTATTTGTAAATGACTTCGATAACAACGGTACAATTGAGCAAATAAGTACACAATCAATAGATGGTAAAGACATTCCATTGCATTTAAAACAAGAATTAGCCAAACAAATTCCTTCAATTAAAAAGAAAAATCTAAACTATTCTGAATATGCCAAAAAATCATTTCAAGAATTATTTGAGACAGATGTGATTTCGAATTCTATTCAAAAAACAGCAAATGTTCAAGAAACTAGTATTGCAATAAATAATGGCAACGGACAATTTAAAATTAAAGTGCTGCCAAAAGAAGTTCAGTTTTCCAGTGTAAATGCAATTTGTACAATGGATATCAATAAAGATGGGATTTTAGATATAATTCTTGGTGGAAATCAGTACGAATTTAAACCGCAATTTGCTCGTTTAGACGCTAGTTATGGAAGTGTATTAATTGGGAATAAAAATGGTAATTACACTTGGATTTCAAACGAAAAATCTGGAATTTTCATTAAAGGTGAAGTAAAAGGAATTAAAGTTATCAAAACTAAAAATAACTCATCAACAATTATTGCTGTTGTAAATGATAATAAACCAAAAATATTTAAACGAAATGACTAATTTTTTCAAATCAGCAATACTACTTTTAATCCTTACTAGTTGCTCAAGTAAAGAAGATAAATTGTTTGAAAAATTACCGTCAGACAAAACCAATATTACTTTTAATAACAAATTAGAAGAGTCCAAAAACATTTCAATTCTAGATTATCTCTACTATTATAATGGTGGCGGTGTTTCTCTTGGTGATATCAATAATGATGGCTTGGTAGATATTTATTTCACATCCAATCAAGGAAAAAATAAATTATACCTCAATAAAGGCAATAATAAATTTGAAGATATTTCTGTAAAAGCAGGTGTAGAAGGTCAATCCGATTGGAATACTGGAACTATTATGGCCGATGTAAACGCAGATGGCTTTCTAGATATTTATGTTTGTGCAGTTGTTGGTATCAACGGATTTGAAGGTCATAACGAACTTTTTATAAATAATAAAAACAACACTTTTACAGAAAGTGCTGCCGTGTACGGCTTAGATTTAGACAATTACAGCTCTTCTGCTGCTTTTTTTGATTTCGATTTAGATGGCGATTTAGACATGTATCTTCTCAATCATGCAGTTCACTCGGAAGCCTCTTTTGGAAATGCCGATATTAGAAATAAACGAAGTTATGAATGTGGCGATAAACTCCTTAGAAATGACAACGGAAAATTTACTGATATTAGTGAAAAAGCAGGAGTTTTTGGAGGTGCAAATGGTTATGGATTGGGTATTGCAGTTTCCGATTTTAATTTAGATGGTTATCCAGATATTTATATTAGCAACGATTTTCACGAAGATGATTATTATTATTTAAATAATGGTGATGGAACTTTTTCTGAAAGCTTAAAAAATCATTTTGGTCACACCAGTCGTTTTTCAATGGGTGTAGATGTTGCCGATGTAAATCATGATAATTTTCCAGATATTATGACCTTAGACATGCTTCCGCAGGATGAAAAAGTACTGAAATCTTCACTTGGCGACGACAATGTACAAATGTTGAAAATGAGAACCGAGAAGTTGGGTTACCACTACCAATATACTCGCAATATGTTGCAAATAAATCATGGCGGAAATAATTTCACAGAAACGGCTTTGCTAAGCGGAGTTGCAGCAACAGACTGGAGTTGGAGCACACTCTTTGCCGATTATGACCAAGATGGAGAGCAAGATATTTTCGTTTCTAACGGAATTCCTAAACGACCAAACGACCTAGATTATGTAAAATATTATTCTAATGATGAAGTGAAAACCAAAATAAGTTCTACCAAATTATTAGATAAAGAAGCCTTAAAAAGAATGCCAAAAGGAAACGTTACTAATTATGTTTTTCAAGGTTCTAGCGACTTAAATTTTACAGATAAATCTAAAGATTGGATAGAAAACGACTCAATAATATCTAACGGTACCGGCTATGCCGATATTGATAACGATGGCGATCTAGACGTAATTAGTAATAATTTAAACAGCGAAGCATCAGTATATTGCAATCAAACGAATGCCAAAGCCAACTATTTAAAACTAAAATTAAAATTTATTGCTGGTAATACATTTGCAATTGGAGCAAAGGTAATTTCTTACTCTAAGGGTAAAATGCAGTATAAAGAATTGCAAACAACAAGAGGATTTCAATCATCGTCTGAACCAATTATTCATTTTGGATATAAAAAAGAAGCTAAAGTTGATTCATTGCTCATTATTTGGCCCGATAAAACATACCAAACAGTAAAAAATGTAAAGACAAATCAAACTCTAGAAATTAAAGCTAATCCTTCTAGAAAGGTCTTTAATTATGCAAGATTACATCCATTAGCAAACCCAATTTTTAAGAAATCAGAAACTAATTTAGGAATTAATTTTACACATCAAGAAAATGATTATATCGATTTTGTTTATCAAAAGTTAATTCCATACCAACGTTCAGATCGCGGTTCGGCAACAGCAATTGGTGATTTAAATGGAGACGGAAAAGAGGATATTTTCTTTGGTGGGTCAAAAGATATTCCGTCACAAATTTACCTTCAAACGACTAGTGGTTTTGTGAAAAAAGCATATCCCGAATTAGAAAATGATGCCGTTTTCGAAGATGCATCTGCAGTAATTTCCGATTTTAATAATGATAAAATAAACGATTTGTTTGTAGCTTCTGGTGGTGGTCAAAATGCTGCCGATTTACAATCTAGATTGTATTATGGCAATAAAAATCAGTTAACCAAAGCCGTTATGCCAACTGTAGCACAAAATGCATCGGTTGTAAAAGCATTTGATTATGATAAAGATGGCGATCTAGATCTATTTGTAGGAAATAATTCAAGGAATAATCGTTTCGGAAGTCCATCAGATTGTTATTTATTAAACAACAATAAAGGAATTTTTTCAATTGTAGAAAATAAAACTTTTTCAGAAATTGGAATGGTTCAAGATGCCGTTTTTTCTGATTTTAATAACGATGGATCAACCGATTTAATTGTAGTTGGAGAATGGATGAAACCTAGGTTTTTTACCAATAAAAACGGAAAATTTAGCGATGTTACCCCAACCGTAAATCCAGAAAATAATAATGGTTTATGGCAATCAATAATTCCGTTTGATATAGATGGTGATGGCGATTTGGATTATTTAGTTGGAAATTGGGGTTTAAATTCTAAGTTTAAAGCATCAAGCGAATTTCCAATGAAAATGTATTTTGACGATTTTGATGCTAATGATTCCTTCGAAACTATTGTAACAGTAGAAAAAAACGGAAAATATTACACCACAATGGGATTAGACGAATTGGCAGAACAATTAAGCGGTTTGGTAAAAAAGAAATTCCATTCTTATAAAAATTTTGCAGGAAAAACTGTCGATGAAGTGTTTGATCCAGCATTATTAAAGAAGGCAAAATTGTATGAAGTGCACAACTTAAAATCGGGCTATTTGAAAAACAATAAAGGAAAATTTACATTTGTTGCTTTTTCTAACGACTTGCAAGTTGCGCCAATTACAGCTTTCGTAAAATCTAATTTCGATTCAGATAAAAAAGACGAAGTTTTTGCAGCAGGTAATTATTTTGGAGTTTCTCCATACCACAGTCGTTTTGATGGGTTTTCGGGCGCCTTAATTAAAAATGAAAAATCAATTACATTAGGTTATAAAATAGGAATTGATTTGGTCCAAAAAGCGGTTCGACATTTAGATATTATTAATTATAACGGAAAAAAATACCTATTGGTAACCATAAATAATAAAAAAGCTGAGGTTTATGAAATAGCAATAAATAAAAATTAGACTGTAGCTTCAACATTTAAGTTAAAACAGTAAAAGCTTAATTAACTTATCGGAAAAAATATAAATTTCAAACCTTTGTCATTTATGTTAGAATCAATAAAAACAAAAACTTTTGAAGTTTAAAACTCAAAAATATAAAAAATGAAACCTAAATTTTTAATACTAGCATTAGTAGCATTACTTAGTTCCTGCCAAAAAGAAAAGACAATTGTAGTAACTCCGTCAGAATATGCTGCTTCAATTGATAACGTAACTCAAATTATTGTACACGATATTTTTTCGCCACCTGTAGCAAGTAGAATTTATACTTATCCAAATATTGCTGCTTATGAAGTGATTGCGCAAAATAGTAAAACTTACAATTCGCTTCAAAAACAAGTTGCAGGATTAGACTCTATACCAGTCTTAGATCCAAAAAGCGGCGTAAATAAAAATGTTGCGGCACTTGTTGCTCACATGGAAGTAAGTAAAGCATTGGTTTTTTCGGAAGAATTGGTTGAAAAATTTAGAGACAGTTTGTATTTAAAATGGCAAGATGAAAATCCAAAAGAGTTTGAAATCTCTAAAGAATACGGATTAAAAGTAGCCGAAAGAATAAAAAAATGGATGGGAAAAGACAACTATAAACAAACAAGAACCTATCCAAAATATTCTGTTCATGCATCTGATAAAACTAGATGGCAACCAACACCGCCAGCTTACATGGACGGAGTTGAGCCACATTGGAGCGAAATAAGAACCTTGGTTTTAGATTCTTCTTCTCAGTTTAAACCCATTCCGGCACTTGCATATTCTACCAATAAAAGTTCACCTTTTTTTAAGCAAGTTCAAGAGGTTTATGATATTAGTCAAATGATGATTAAAAAAGGAGACAAATCAGAAGAAATGAAAATGGCTCAATTTTGGGATTGTAATCCTTATGTAACTGTAAATCAAGGCCACATGATGTTTGCCAAAAAGAAAATTACACCAGGCGGACATTGGATGGGAATTACAAAAATTGCGTGCATAACCAATAAAGCCAATTTTGAAAAAACAGTTTATGCCTACACCGCAACTTCATTAGGCCTTTTTGAATCTTTTATAAGTTGTTGGGATGAAAAATACAGAAGCAATGTAGTACGTCCAGAAACAGTTATCAATCAGAATATTGACGAAAATTGGCGTCCATTGTTACAAACTCCGCCATTTCCTGAATATACAAGTGGTCATTCTGTAGCTTCAACATGTTCGGCAACTATGCTAACGTCAGTTTTTGGAGATAACTTTGCCTATACAGATACCACAGAATTGCCATACGGATTGCCAGCTAGGAAATTTAAATCCTTTAACTTGGCATCCAAAGAAGCTGCAATGAGTCGATTTTATGGCGGAATTCATTATAAAGCAGCCATAGAAAATGGAATTGTTCAAGGAAGAAACGTTGGTGAATATGTTG
>NZ_JAYWFT010000143.1:0-8662 GCF_043778725.1 Flavobacterium sp.
TCCTTTATTGTAAATAAAACTGTTGTTGCTCACAAATACTTGAGCAACTAAATTGTTTGTTAAAAATAAATTTGACAAAGCTAAACTGAAAAATATAAATTTATTCATAATGTGTTATTTTAGTGCATAAAATTAATGAAATGAAATGTAATATTATGCAAATTTTCAAAGAAGATTAGATTATATTAATTTTCTTTCTAAATGATTGCATTTCATGGACTGTGGTGATGATAAAATAGATAATTAGTAGTAAATAAGGTTTATAAATGCGTTTAATTATAAAATAGGATACTTGTGCTTTCGTTTGTTTTGGTGGGTTCATTTTTGAAAAGAAAGTAGGAATAAACACCTTAATCGTTTTGTGAATTGCTTTAAAATTGTATTTTTGCATCATATTCCCAACTTGCAATATATTTTTTATAACGATGCTGAGTTGCGAATTGCTTTCAAAATTGTATTTTAGCTTATGATTCCCAACATTGGTTTGTCAGGTTGAGTAATGCATAAGTTGTAAATTGCTTTCAAAATTGTACTTTAGTTTATGATTCCCAACTCCTGTAAAGTATTATATTTAATATCTGGAGTTGTGAATTGCTTTCAAAATTGTATTTTAGCTTATGATTCCCAACTAGTTCAAGTATCATTTTATGGTCAAGTAGGTTGTGAATTGTTTTCAAAATTGTATTTTAGCTTATGATTCCCAACATGTCTTAATTTAATTGTCTGATATGTTGGTTTTTATATGATTTATTAGAATTTAAAAAAGAGTTGGTTTTTTCTTTCTTGGTGTAAATAAGTACCGTTTTTTGAGATTCTAAATTTTTAAAATAATTCTAATTGTTGTGAAGGTTTGTCAGTTTCTACTTGTTTTTTTCAATAAAATAGTTCCATCATGCCAAATTGTTTGTCGGTAATTTGCATGACACCAATTTTTCCATGCTCTGGTAGATTATTTTTTATTCTTTTGGTATGGACTTCTGCATTTTCTTTGCTAGCACAAAAACGTAGGTAAATAGAAAATTGAAACATAGAAAAGCCATCGTCTAATAATCTCTTCCGAAAATTACTAGCTACTTTTCGCTCTTTACTTGTTTCGGTTGGTAAATCAAAAAATACTAATATCCACAAACTTCTATATTGATTTAATCGGTTGTAGTGTTCATCATGCATATACTGGGTATAAAATCTTTCTTGCGGTTCCTTCGAAACATTGGTGCAAGGAGTGTGTTGTTCTACTCATGGCAACCATTAGAGGACTTTGTTTGCCGTCAATTTGAACATCAATTGAAGCAATGCTTAACAGTTGTTTTTTTATATCAGTACTTAATTCGTCTATGCTGCCTTCTGTTTCCATGATATGGCAAACAATTAAATCTACAAAGGGTCTGTATGGTTCCATAATATCATCTGCAAGACAATAAGCATTGTATTTGTTTCTATGAAAAATTCCTAAAGTAGTTAGCATTCCTGAGCTCACGATTGCTCTAGCTGTTATGCCTCTAAGGATAGCATATCCATAGTTTAATAAATTGTTTGGTGGCAGTCCTTTTTGCTGTCTTATAAAGCCATCAATATTAAATAATTTATCCCAATAATAAATTGCTGCCTAGCTTCATGATTTAAGGTATCTCCTGAAGTTACTTCTTTTGCCCAAAGTTCCATCTTGCGCATTGGAATTCCTTTTTCACGTAATAATCCGGCTTAGTTTGTAATTTTACTACTAATAGTTTGTTGCCAGAGGTTTTTCTTTAATGGGAGTGAAGCTTCAATTTGATGTCTAAATCGTTCGGTTTGTTGTGTGTGACCGTCCAAAGGCATTAATAAACCAATTGGTAAATGGTATTGATCACAATTAATGAGAGCGACATTATTATTGGTGAGTTTTTCTAACAATCCGTTTGTAATTGTAATTTGTTGATTTTCTAAAACAATAACTCCAATATCTTCAATAGCCACAGTTTTTTCGTTTCTTGCCCTTTGTCTGGATAAGAAATAACGATTTATTCATTTTTTGTACTTAAATAAACTGGATTACCGAAGAAAAGAGTTCGTTTTATCATTTGATAATTTTTTTTATTTTTCCTATTTTATCTACTTCGAGTTTCCAACAGATGGACTTAATCATTACTGGTTTTTCTTTTTCATCATAAATAGTATTTGAATTGTTAAATTCTAGCATCCTTTCGTTTTTATTATTGGAGCCATTTTCATTAGAAATAATTTCTTTTGAATAACTATTCGTAACAAAATGTCCTTCTCCTCCGGTACAACTTACAAATTTATAAATACGTTCTGTTTGCACTTTTGATAATTTATCGAAATTATGTACTGTTATGTTTTCTTTTTCATCTTCTGTAGGTATGTATACTAAATCGTTTGGAGAAAGAGTAAATAAAAGGTTATTGCCATTTTCATCTATTTCTAGGGCAGAATTTAATCCTTGTTTTTGTCTTTCAATCACTTCATTGAAAGGAACAGTTTTATAGTTTCTTTTTCCATTTATATCCTTATAAATTGCAAAAAACAAGTTTGTCCCTTTGGCAGCTTCAAAATATTTATTTTCTTTTTTACCGGTTTGTCCTAGACTAAATTTGCCACCTTCTTCAAAAACTCTAACTTTTTTAATTGGTTGGTGTTTTTTTCCTTTGTTTAATGCGGTAATGTTTTTGTTTAAGTCCTCTAAACCATTTTCAGAAAAAGCAACTTCGTATGCTGGGATTTTTTTACCATTTTCATCTGTAGCATTTTGATACATTTCTTGTTGAAGATGATTTAATAGAATTTTTTGTATTCCTGTGTCCGTTATTTTTTCAATTCTTTTTTCATCAAAAGTGATGTCAAGTGTCTTTCTTGTTGCTGTGGCTTGTATAGTTTCATAAATCTGAACCTTATCAATTGCCTTTCCATTAATCAAAATAGGGAAGTCCTTTAGATGTTTTTTTAAACCATCATTGTTGTTTGAATAAATTTTTATTTTTGCTGCTAATTTTTTTTTAACTTCTTTGTCAACAATCAATTCTATTTGTTCTATGGCATTTACAATAGAAATATGACTTTGTTTAATTCGCTTTAAAAACACTTTTCCGCTAACGGTTTCTGCGTGCATTGGTTTTCTAATTGCCCAATTGTCTCCTTTGGTTTGTTTAACTGTAATTTTTTTCATTGTACCATCTTCCTCTTTCCAAACTTGATATTTGTTTACCGTTTTATTGATAACTCTAGTGTTTTGCTTGAAGCTGATTATGGTTTGATTTAATTTATCTTCAGCTTTTTTTGTAAAGCCTTCCCAAGGTTTGTGAAATTCCCATTTGTAATTTCCATTTGCGTCAGCTTTGGTTTTAAAACAAAGTTTATTTCTTAATTCATGTTTGACTGTTTTATCCTCCTCCTCTTTTGCATTTAAATTATTTAAATAGTTTATGTGGGTTCTATTTACACAAGCAATTACCAATGCATCAAGAGCGTGATGGCGGTGGTCAATTCTTTTTTTAGAAAATCCTTTTGCAATTGCATCTGGCACTGTAGTTTGAAAAACTTGTTTTCCAGCGTTTCCAAATTCGTCTTTTTTGAGTTCTAATTTACCAAAATCACTTGAATTAGTAATGGTATTTAAACGCTCAAAACGAGGTGTAACTATTTTGTTCCAAACATCATTCAAACCCCAATCTTGTTTCATTTTGGAAGTTATAGAGCCATTTAAGGAAACGATATGTTTTGAGGTTACTTCTTGTTCATCGTCTTCTCTAACTATTTTACTGAAAAGATTTTTGACAATGTTACTGATATATTTAGTGTCATTTAATTGTCTTTCGATAAACCGTTCAGGAATCTCTTCACTCAATAATCGTTTTTGTTTGTTTTTATTTTTGCTGTAATAACTAGTGATATGTTGGTTATAAGCTTCTTTAGTGAAAATCTTAACTGTTTTCCCACCAGTTAATGTTACAATTCTATCTTCATTTTGTAGAATGAATTCTAAAGCTGTCTTATTCCTTTTCAAATCATTTACTTCGGATTCACAAATAACTTTGTTTATTAAGGAATCATCAAATAATCTTGATTGAGGAATGATGTGTTCGATTTGGTATTTTGTTGTAAAAAGGTCACTTAATGGAATTAATTTTCCTGTATATGGAGAAACATAACCTTGTTCTAGCCAAAGTTTGTATCTGTTGATTTCAGAAGAAGTGGGTTTTGCATTTTTTCTAATTTTATCAATGTCCTCTAATTTTTCTTTTCTGATTTCACTGCTGTAAACTCCTTCTTCGTAAATTTTCAAAATCTCTTGCTGACTAGGTGAATAGGGACGTATAGCAGCAACTCCATCATTTTTAAGTTCTGTTAAAATGGCTTTGATTCGAGAATTTGTGTTTTCGTTTTGATTTATATTGGCTGTAATTCTTTTTCTAACCGCAGTATTGTTTTTCATTTCACGCCCTAGTTCAATGTGGATTTCATGAAAGAAATTTTCTCTTCCTTCACCGTAATGTTGCCAAATATCTTTAACAACTCGCAAGGTTTCAGTAATGACTTGTTCTACAATTGGATTTCGGAGTGAATGTTGTTTGAAATCATTTTTCAAAAAGTGTTCGATATCTGCAGGAGTTTTCCATTTTGAAATATCGCTAGCTTCACTGTGTTTATCATAAATAATGTAGGATGCTAACCATAATGGCAAATTTTGAAAATCTGAGATTTTTTTTAAATCAATGGCTTTAAATCGAACTCGATTTCTCATGTTTTCGTCAAACTCTCCTGTTTGTATTTTGTCAATTCTAGCTAATGTTTTGGCATCGAAATCATTTTCATTCCAATTGCTTCCAAAACGCATTAACGTCAATAATTTCTTTATTGCTTTTTCAGAATAAGATCCGTAGTCTTTTTTATAAGGTTTTATTTTTGAAAAATTTGATATAAATTCTTTAGGTAAATTATGCCGTTTAGCAAATGTACATATAGCTCCAGATTGTAATCCTGTGATCTCATCAATGGAATACGATTCTGTTTTATCCGTAACTGAATATAAAATATGCCATAAATCTTGCGTGTTTTTAGCATCAAAAAAAGATTTATCTACATCAATTTTTGCAATTGCATTCAAAAACTGATTTCTTGTTTCATTGCATGGATAAATTTTGTCTTCAACAAAATTCCATCTGAATTTATCTTCTTTTAATTTGAATTTAGGATATGCTAAAAATTGTTTCTGACTGATTTCTGCTTTGTCATTTAGCCAATGGAATAATTCTACTAAATCGTCTTCTGTTTTTAAATATTCATTTGTAACATCAATTTCATTAACGATTTCTTTTTTATAAATTTTAAGATTTTTTACAAATTGTAGGAGTCTAAATTTTTGAAAAATAGGATTTGATTTAGCAATGCATTTTAAAGGTTTTACAACCTGTTGTCCATTACTATCTTTTACTAGATTTCCTCTTTTGTCTTTAATTGGGCTAAATTCTAAACTGCAATTACTGATTAATGAAGTTTTGCTTTTAAGCGGACGTTGATAAAAGATGATGTCTTCTAGAAGCAGGTACTCAAAACTTCTGTCTTTTATGTTGTTTTTATGTGCGTCATTGTGCTTGTATAATTCATTAATACATTTTTCATAAATATTTCTATCATTTAAAATAGCTGAATGAAATTCTATTTGCGTTTCAAGTATTTGTTTTAGTTCACTTTTATAATAATGTCTTTCAATAGTTCGAACTAATTTTCCATTGATTTTTTGATTTGGATTTTTTATCAGAGCATCAAATATATAAGAACCTACTGTTTTGGTACTGTTTTTAATGTCTTGTTCGGTTTTGGTTTTAACTAAAGTCCAATCATTTTCTAATGGCGCTCTAAAACTTCTTTTTTCTTTTCCCTCTTTATCTTTTTTTGGTGTAATGCCGTCTTCTTCGACATCAGTAGTGATAATAAATTCTTTAGTTTTTCCTTTCCACTCTACGTTGTTATTGCTTGGTTTGATAAAATCCCAACCGTTTTCTAATATGATTTTATATAGTGTTTGTCCTGATTTGTTTTTCTCGTTTGTGTTGATAACATCTGTAACAACTAAAGAATAAAACTTAACAGATTTTCCTTTATTTTCATCTTCTTCCTCACCACGCAATTGATAATATCCTCTTTTTTGATTGAAATTAAGTATTATCCAAGCCAATTCTTCTTTAGTTATTTTTTGGGTTAATGCTTTTTTTCTTAAATAATAAATTGTCCAATCATAAGGAACTTGTTTCAAATTAGGATTGGTTATCTTGAATTCTGCAATCATTTCTTGGTGGCTTTCCAAAAATAAGAACTGGTTTTTACCGTTTTCATTTTTATAAAAAGATAATTTTTCTTCTCTTTGAGGTTTAAATTGTCCAAACTTTTTATCAAAATCGATTGATTCGGAATAATGTTTAGGTAAAAAATCAAGTATGTTTAAAATACGATGAAGACGCTCTCTTCTTAATAAGAAACGTTGGACTAATCTTCTTGTTCCTCTGTATTTTGTTCTTTCAGCAGTTTGAGAAATAGATACACCACTATCAAATTTGCCAAGAACATCCTGACTCATTGGTATTATACGGCTCCCTAATCCTTCAATATTCCCTGTTTTATTCTCAAAATCATTATTTGTTAGTGCCCAGCCAATACTATTTGTTCCTAAATCCAGTCCTAATATTTTTTTCATACTTCAAAAATTTATTCTATAAAAGTAAAATAAAGAAAATTTATTTTTTTATGGCAATCCATAATCATTGTTAATTATTTTTTTGTATAATTGTGTACATTTTTGAAGCAATTCACAATAAGGATTATTCCGTTGTGAAAACATTCAAAGCGGCAATCAAAAGTTGTCGCTTTTTTTATTTATTGTAGGATTGTTAAATTCTTTGAAAAATAATAAAGTGCCTTACGGTTTTGGACTATTTTTCTTTAAACTGATAAATATTGCCAAAATTTTTAGAAGACAAGCTCAATAATTCACTAAGTTGTCATTTATTTTCTTATTTTAATTTTCAAAAAATTCTAGGTAAGCCTGTACCTTATAATTTAAATAAAGTTGTGTTAGCGATGTTCTAGAAATTACACTATTGTTTCAGTAAATCCAACCACCAGAACATTAGTTTGTAGGAAGCCTACTGCCATTTTAGTCAGGTGTAGGTTCTTGTCTATTGTAAGGGCAGTGCGCCGTAAAATGTATAAAGGTCATAATTTTTTTTTATGTTAATTTTTGATTAGCTGTTTTATTTCTTATTTCCATTTTCTAAAAGCAATATCATAAATAACATTCCTCCGCCAATTAATATTGTTTTTCAAATTCGCCACTCGAGCCTCAAACACCATAGCTACCTCCACTATGACAGTGTCTAAATAAACTGTAAGTTTAACAAGCACTGCAATTATTAGATCCAAAACATTTCCCTGCAAAAATTAAATTTACTGATAAAATCGTAACAATAAAAATCAAATAACACTATTTATTTTTATTGAAAGGTTTTTTTATGTCAGTTCTGAAAATTACTTTTTAGATTTTATTGTCTTAACCCGTTGGGTGTAATTAAATGATTTGATTTTTGATATTATTTATTAGTCTATCAAAGATAAATTTATTGATATATTGAACCAATGTTAATGCTGTTATTTTTGCTAAAATTCTTGTTTTAAAACCTTGAAAAGTTTTAGCATAATTATTTCTAATTCTGAACTGGTCACATAATTGCGAAAATAATGTTTCGATTCTTTTCCTTGACTTTCGAAAAATATAAGGTTGTGGTTTATAGTCTTTTTGATTTTTCCTTTTTGGCGTTTCTAATTTGATATTTACTGTGTGAAATAAATCTAATTGAATGCTTTTAGATAAATAACCTCTATCTCCAAGCAACACACAATCAGACATTTGTTGTTTTATGTTTTTTAAAAAATGAACATCATGAACTTCTGCTTTTGTAATATCTACGGAATGAAAAATCCCATTAATGGAGCAAACTCCATGTAATTTATATCCGTAAAACCAGTTGTTTTGAGAAGCACAAAACCCTTTTGAAGGAGCTGTTTCGAACTCATTTTTACAGATTTTAATTCTCCTATGACGAGCAAATTTGCAAATCTCCAACGGCATACTATCGACTATATAATAATCTTCAAATTCTAAAAACCGTGAGGCTAATTTTGTTCTTACTTCTTCTGAAAATAAAAACAATTTTCGTCTTCTTTTATTGAATTGACTTCGCTCGATTAAATTAGGAATTTGTTGCTTATCAATCTCTTTAAATAAAGAATTCTCACTATCAATAGACATAAATTCAGCTATCAAACTCAATGCAACTACTTCTAAATCAGTCATTTTTTGTTTTCTTCCAACATCAGATTTAAACTCTAATTCACAATTCAAAGAACGTATAACTTCTAAAACTCTTAAATAATTTTTTACTATATTTGACATAGATATTGTTTTGTTTTGCGACATCAAGATACTGAATTTCAGTGTCTTGACCAGTATCTAATCAATTTATTTTACTTTAAATAATTACACCCAACGGGTTGTCTTAATAATTATTTTTATATCTATTTTAGAGTTTTAGAAGTTATAAGTTCTTTGAATTGCGAATTAGAATATAAATCAGATGTTGGTAGAAAACAAAAAATGTCTGATTTAGAAGTA
>NZ_JAYWFT010000144.1:0-8662 GCF_043778725.1 Flavobacterium sp.
TCCTTTATTGTAAATAAAACTGTTGTTGCTCACAAATACTTGAGCAACTAAATTGTTTGTTAAAAATAAATTTGACAAAGCTAAACTGAAAAATATAAACTTATTCATAATCAATTATTTAGTCTATAAAATTAAACAAAAAAATTAATTATCGTTATAAAAAACCAAAAAAATGATGATTCAATGCCCTACCACTCTATTTATGACGTTTAACAACTGCAAACAAAATAACAATAATTAAAAATATTAACATTTATATATATGATTATATTATTTTTTTAATATTTTTGAAATATTAATCTAAAAATATGAATAAATCTCTACGTATAATATCTAAAAAAAAAGGCACTTATTTACTTTTTCTCACCAACCTTTTTCTTCTCTTTTCAATAAACTTAACTGCTCAAACTGACACATGCTCTTCTGCAACTGTATTAACAGTTGGTTCTAGCTGTAGTACTACTAATTATAACGTTCTAAGTTCATACAATAATGATGGTGGAATTCCGTGTTCTGGCACGTCTTATAGAGATGGCTGGTATAGTTTCACTACAAACGCAACAACAACCTCAATACTAATTGACGGAACAAGTAATAGACAAATGGGATTGGCCATTTATTCTGGAACTGGTGCCTGTAATACATTAGTTCAGGTTGCTTGTATTGTCCCTAACTCTGCCAATGCTTCTCTTGCAGCAACTGTTTTGCCTAATACAACTTACAGCCTTCGTATTATGAGAACTAATAATAATTCTGCAAATAACATGACTGGCACAATATGTATTTATGCTTCTTCATCACCGTCTAATAACTCGTGTAGCTCAGCAACAAATTTACCTTGCGGTACAACAAACCTAAACGGAACTACAGTAGGCACAACAAACATTATCAACGGAACTGCTTGTTCTATGGCAAACTATGGCGTTTGGTATTCTTTTATTGGTGATGGAAATAATGCTACAATTTTGGCAACAACAACAAGTTATGATATAGAAATGTCAATTTCTAGTGGTTCTTGTGGTTCTTTAACAAATATTTCTTGTCAAGATGTAGCTTTATCCAGCGGAACAGAAACGTATTCATTCTTAACCACTTTGGGTAATAATTATTACATTTACATTGCTTATTATGCAAGCGGAAATACAACAACTGGAACATTTACTATATCAAGAACTTGTTCAATACCAAGTAATCCATGTACTTCAATACCCAATATTGCTTCATGCGGAACAACAACTAATGCAACAATTGCCTCAGGAACAGGAATTTACAACCCATCCTCTTGCGGCTGGACAACACCAGGGAATGAACAAATTTATACTTTCACTCCTACATCAACAGGAAATTATACCATCAGCCAAGTTAGTTCTTTTTCTTTTATTGATTATCAATTTAAATTAGCTTCTTTGGGATGCAACAACTCTGGATGGACTTGTATTGATGATATGTCAGGAGCGGCAACAAGTCCGCAGTTTACAATGTCCGCCGGAATTCAATATTACATACTTCTTGATCCAGAAAGCGCGACAGGAGGAACCATTAGTTTCAGCCTAAATTGTCCTTTAAGTGCTCCAACAAATGATGATTGCATCAATGCTATTGCGTTATCTGCTTCAAGCGCATGCAACTATGTTACTTTTTCTAATGCTGGCGCTACAACTAGTATTGGATCACCAGCTCCTTCATGCTCTAGTTATTCTGGCGGCGATGTATGGTTTTCTACAGTTGTACCTTCAAATGGTATCTTAACAATTGATTCACAAACAGGAATAATAACCGACGGTGGAATGGAATTGTACTCGGGTAATTGTCTAGGATTGACATCAATAGGTTGTGACGATGATTCAAGTAATAATGGTCTAATGCCATCTATTACTATAACTGCATTAACGCCAGGACAAACTATCTATATAAGATTTTGGGAATATGGCAACGATAATAATGGAACTTTTGGTATATGTGTAACAAGCCCTTTACCTCCAACAAATGATAATTGTAGCGGAGCAATTTCTTTGGCTACTAATCCAACAGTAACATGCACAATAAACAACTCAACTAATTCTCTTGGCGCTACACAATCTCAAATTGGATGTGCCGGAAATGCCGATGACGATGTTTGGTTTCAATTCACAGCAACAGATATAAATCACACTATAACCGTAACTCCTACTACTTTAAACAATGCAGTTTTTGAAGTTTTTAATGGAAACTGTAGTAGTTTAACAAGTTTAATTTGTGTTAATAATACAACTGGTTCTAGCATAGAGACAACTACTCTTTCAAGTTTAATTATTGGAGCCACCTATTTTATTAGAGTTTATAGTAATGCAAATGCAAGCGGACAAGGAATTTTTAATATCTGTATCACAACTCCTTGCAATATTGGAACTGGATTAGGAACTTCAAGTATGGGATGTCCAACAAATATTGCAGGCGGATTAGCCTTAAACGGATTAGATCCTGCTCCAATTATAAATTGTACTGCATCAACCTGTACTTCATTAGAAGCTAATTATTTTCCACTTGGACAAACAACAAATTATAGTGTTCAATCCATAGCTTATAATCCTCCATATCAATTTGGATGCCTTCAAAACTCTGTAAGTATAAATGTTGACGATGTATGGTCACCAACAATAAACTTACCTTTCAATTTTTGCTATTATGGAAACACTTACAGTCAATGTCTAATTGGTTCTAACGGATCATTAACTTTTGACCAAACTAGCAATGCTCCTAGCGGCTATTCAACTTGGTCATTCGCTAACAATCTTCCAAGCACTACCTTATTTTTAAACACAATATTTGGCGCTTACCATGATATTGATCCAAGCAAAGGCGGTGAAGTTGGTTGGGAATTAATAACATTAAACTCAGGATGTAGAGCATTAGTTGCTTCTTGGTTCGAAATACCAATGTTTTCATCAGCATGTAATTCACAACTTTATACAGGCATGATAGTTTTATATGAAAACACTAACATTATAGAAGTTTATATAAAAGAAAAAAATGTTTGCGCATCATGGAATTCAGGAAATGCAGTTGTTGGTGTTCAAAACTCAACTGGAACTCAAGCTGTAGTTGCTCCCAACAGAAATTCAACAGATGCTGACTGGACTACTACTAATGAAGCATGGAGATTTATTCCATCGGGCACATCAATTACTTCTGTAACTTGGTATGAAGGAATAGGTACATCTGGAGCAGTAATTGGAAACACTAATATAATAAATGTATGTCCATCTGCGACGACAACATACACTGCAAAAGTTTCTTATATTTTTTGTAATGGTACAACTTTAGACTTGACAGACCCAACAACAATCATTATCAGTAATAGAAAAACATGGAATGGATTTATTGACAGCGACTGGAACAAGCCTTTAAACTGGACACCAAACAACTCAATACCTAACTCAAGTGACTGTGTAATAATTCCTGTAACAGCTAATAATCCTATAATTTCTGGATCCAATTATAATGGTTTGGCAGGAACATTGTCAATTTATAATAGCGCAACATTAACTGTAAATTCTAATAACAATATTACCGTTACTGACTGGGTTAACGTTCAAGCAACTGGAACATTTTTAATTATGAATTCTGCAAGTTTAATTCAAGTTAATAATGTTGCCAATACAGGAAATATAATTTACAAAAGAACAGCTAACAATATTAGAAGTTTAGACTATGTATATTGGTCTTCACCAGTTGCTGGATTTAACGTAAACAACATAGTTTCACCACTAGTTTCTGGGCCTATTTGGCGTTGGAATCCTATAATATCTAATCCAAATGGAGGTCAAGGTAATTGGGAGAATGCAACAGGAGACACAATGTTACCAGCAAAAGGTTATATTGTAAGAGGACCAAGTAGTTTTAGCCCTACTACATTTACTGCTTTAAACGGAAGTTTTACTGGAGTTCCTAACAACGGAAATATAAATTATACCATTTCTAGAGGAGCAGACCAAAACACAATATACCATCAAGGAACAAACGGAACAGAAATAAATAATTTTAGTGATAATTGGAATTTAGTAGGAAATCCATACCCATCAGCTATAAGAGGAAGTCAATTTCTATTCAATAACAATTCGAAAATTGAAGGAAATATAAGACTTTGGACGCACGGAACTTTACCTTCTAATATAGCAAGTCCTTTCTACAACAGTTTTGTTTACAACTATAATCCAGGAGATTATTTTACCTATAATTTTACAGGATCAAGTTGCTGTCCTGCAGCACCTGCCGATTTATTTATTGGTGCAGGTCAAGGCTTTTTTGTTCAAATGAAAGATGGGCCAACAGGAAGTAATACCATTGTTTTTAATAATAGTTTAAGAAGCGCAACATTTGACAATAGTCTTTTTTATCGTGATGAAGAAACTAATAATTTCTCTAAAAAAATTGAAGTTGAAAATATAGTAAGAAATAGAATTTGGCTTGACCTTATAGATTCTAACAACACTTCAGATAGAACTTTATTTGGATATATTCAAGGAGCAACCATGGGCAAAGACACTTTTTTTGACTGTAAGACTTTAAATACTGGATCAATGGCTATTTATTCATTAATAAACAGTAATGAAAAATATTTAATTCAAGGACGACAATTACCTTTTAACACAAATGACGAAGTACCAATTGGAATTCATATTCAAAATGCTGGAACCTACAATATAGCATTAGCAGGAATTGATGGATTATTTAATTTCCAAAACATTTATTTAAAGGACAAGCAATTAGACATTATACATGATTTAAAAATTGCACCTTATCGTTTCACAACTATGAGCGGAACTTTAAATGAAAGATTTAAAATTGTGTACATTAACGATGCATCAATTATTAAACCCCAGCCTACATCTAACGTTCTAAAAGTAATTGCTAATGAAAATATTAGTATTGATTCAAGTATAGAAATTATCGAATCTATAACAGTATACGACGTAAACGGTAAAAAATTAGAAACATACAACACAATTAATTCTAATGTTTTTACAATTTCAAATTTAATAAAAAATAACAGCACCTTATTTTTACAAATTAAATTAAAGAGCGGAGTTGTTGTAAATCAAAAAGTTATATATTGATAAATTGCAAAAACCTCCAAAAAGACCTTGAATTTAAATAATCAAGGTCTTTTTCATTTGCATAAGCTTCTCGTTCAAATGAAATATTTTTATAAGCACTAAATTTATCTTTATATTGAACCAATCGAAACAAATACTCCAATAAATACCAAACATAAAACGGAATTATTAACAATTCCAATTGTTGTCGAATATGAATTTTTTCATGATTAAGAAAGACTTTATTTAGTTTATCATTCTTATCAGCCAAAAAAACAAACGGATAAAAAGTCAATCCTCGAAAACCTCTTGGCGTTAAATATTTAAAAACAATTAGAATCATATCCTGCAAAGTTGCTAAATTTCTTCTCTTAAATTATATTTTACCAAAGGAAAGAAGTAATCTTGGTTAAAAATATTTAATTTTGAGAAAAATTAAAAATAAAATTTTTAAGGCGATTTGTAGTTATGAATGAAGATTTGAATCCAAATAATTTAAAAGAAGGCGAAGACTATTACCTAACTCCAGAAGGCTATCGGTGTTTTACCGAAAAACACCACTTAAAACGTGGTTATTGTTGCAAAAGTGGTTGCCGACATTGCCCATACGGATTTGATAAAAAAACAAATACAATTAGAAAATGAGAAAATTAGTTAATTAGAAAATTACTTCTAAACTTTTAAACTCTTAAACTTATAAACTCAAATATGACTTTTCAACAACAAATACTTCAAGGAATTTCATCGGTTTTACCAAATCCTAAACCATATGAAATCGAAATAAATCATGCTCCAAAACGCAAAGAAATTCTTTCACAAGAAGAAAAAAAATTGGCTTTAAAAAATGCTTTACGCTATTTTGATGCTAAACATCATGCAGAATTACTTCCAGAATTTAAAGCTGAACTTGAAACCTACGGAAGAATTTACATGTACCGTTTTCGTCCAGATTATAAAATCTATGCTCGACCAATTTCGGAATATCCTGGAAAATGCGAACAAGCAAAAGCCATAATGTTGATGATTCAAAATAATTTGGATTATGCAGTAGCACAACATCCACATGAATTAATTACTTATGGCGGAAACGGAGCCGTTTTCTCCAATTGGGCTCAGTATTTATTGACCTTGCAGTATTTGGCAACAATGACCGAAGAACAAACTTTGGCTATGTATTCTGGTCATCCTATGGGATTATTTCCTTCACATAAAGAAGCTCCAAGAGTTGTAGTCACTAACGGAATGGTAATTCCAAATTACTCTAAACCTGATGATTGGGAAAAAATGAATGCCTTGGGCGTTTCGCAATACGGACAAATGACCGCTGGAAGTTATATGTACATTGGTCCGCAAGGAATTGTTCACGGAACGACTATAACCGTTTTAAACGGATTTAGAAAAATAAAAAAATCGCCAAAAGGTGGATTATTCGTAACTTCTGGACTTGGCGGAATGAGCGGCGCACAACCAAAAGCAGGAAATATTGCAGGTTGCGTAACCGTTTGTGCCGAAGTAAATCCGAAAATCACACACATTCGTCATTCGCAAGGTTGGATTAACGAAGTATTTGAAAATATCGAAGAATTAGTTCCAAGAGTTAGAAAAGCAATGGAAAATAATGAAATTGTTTCTATTGCTTATTTAGGGAATGTTGTCGATGTTTGGGAACGTTTCGATCAAGAAAATCTTCACATCGATTTAGGTTCCGATCAAACTTCTCTCCACAATCCTTGGGCTGGAGGTTATTATCCAATAGGTTATACCTTTCAAGAATCAAATGATTTAATGGCAAATAATCCTGACAAATTTAAAGAAGAAGTCCAAAAAACATTGCGCCGTCATGCTACAGCAATTAATAAACATACCGAAAAAGGAACATACTTTTTCGATTACGGAAATGCCTTTTTACTAGAAGCTTCTCGTGCTGGAGCAGATGTTTTTGCAGAAAATCATATCGATTTCAAATACAACAGCTACGTTCAAGACATTATGGGACCAATGTGTTTCGATTACGGTTTTGGACCATTCCGATGGGTTTGTGCCTCAGGAAATCCTGAAGATTTAGCCAAAACTGATAAAATTGCTTGCGATGTTCTGGAAGAAATGATGAAGAATTCTCCTGAAGAAATCCAACAACAAATGGCAGATAATATTCAATGGATTAAAGGCGCACAAGAAAATAAATTGGTAGTTGGCTCGCAAGCAAGAATTCTGTATGCCGATGCCGAAGGTCGAATTAAAATCGCCGAAGCATTCAATCAAGCTATTGCTCGTGGCGAAATTGGCTACATAATTTTAGGTCGTGATCACCATGATGTTTCAGGAACAGATTCGCCTTACAGAGAAACTTCCAATATTTATGACGGTTCACGTTTTACTGCCGATATGGCCATTCAAAATGTTATTGGAGACAGCTTTCGCGGTGCAACTTGGGTTTCCATTCATAATGGTGGTGGCGTTGGTTGGGGTGAAGTTATAAATGGTGGTTTTGGTATGGTTCTTGATGGAACTAAAGAAGCATCAAAACGTTTAGAATCAATGCTTTTCTGGGATGTAAACAACGGAATTTCCAGAAGAAGTTGGGCAAGAAACGAAGGCGCAATTTTTGCAATAAAAAGAGCCATGGAGACGCAACCTTTATTGAAAATTACCATCCCTAATATAGTGGACGAATCATTATTCTAGTTTCAGGTTTCAAGTCAAATCTTTCTAACCTTTCAAACCTGAAGCCATAAACTTGAAACACAAAAATAAAATACTATGAAAACATTTAAAATTTTACCGTTACTCCTACTCTTCATTCTTACTTCTTGCAGTTCGGTGAGTGTAAACTCTGATTACGACAAAAAAGCCAATTTTGAGGGTTATAAAACCTATGCATACTTAAAAAGTGCCATTGATAAAGTTGAAATATCAGATTTAGATAAGAAAAGAATTTTGAGATCAATAGACGAGTCTATGATTGCTAAAGGTTATACCAAAAGTGAAACACCAACTATTTTAATAAGCATCTTCACTAAAGAAAACGAAAGGGTTGATATTTATAACCACAACGGATTTGGATGGGGTTGGAATCCTTATTGGGGAACGAATAATACTAACGTTATAAGAACTCAAGAAGGAACATTATACATTGATTTAATAGATGCAAAAACAAAAGAATTAGTTTGGCAAGGTGAAGGAATTGGGTATTTAACAAAAGATACAGAAAAGAAAGACCAAAGAATAAAAGAATTTGTAGATAAAATTCTAGCGCAATATCCACCAACACCAAAAAAATAATTTATTGTAAAATGATCAATAAATAGATTTATTTTTAATAAATATCTTTTTTTATATCATTATTACTGATTTTTTAATAAAAATTATAAGATTTTTCAATTTTATAATTTAAAATTAAAAAAAGAATATACATTTGTAAATCAAATAACAAAAATGCAAAATACAAACAACAATATCGTCTCAATTATTATCATTCCAGAAATGGAATAGGAGATTTTGTTTTATTTAATTATATAGAAACCTCCTAAATTTTAGGAGGTTTTTAATTTTATATCAAATATGAAAAATTTAGTTACAATTATTAG
>NZ_JAYWFT010000145.1:0-3467 GCF_043778725.1 Flavobacterium sp.
AAAAAATAAAGAAGTGCCAATAGTTTTCTTAACGGCCAAAACCATGAAAGAAGACGTACTTAAAGGATATAAAGTAGGAGCAGACGATTACCTAAACAAACCATTCGACTCTGAAGTTTTATTGATGAAAATCAAGGCTATAATGCAAAGAAAATCATCAGAAACTAAAGCAGAAAATGTTCAATTCGAATTCCAAATTGGTAAATTTCATCTCAATTCTAAACTCCGTTTCTTGAATTTTCCAGGTAACGAACCAATTAAATTATCTCCTAAAGAAAATGAATTGCTAAAAATGTTGGCAGTATATGTAGAAGATTTAATGCCAAGAGAATTAGCCTTAACAAAAATCTGGAGAGACGATAACTACTTCACATCTAGAAGTATGGACGTTTACATCGCCAAGTTAAGAAAATACCTAAAAGACGATCCAGGCGTAGAAATTTTAAATATTCACGGCGAAGGATTTAGACTAGTCGTAAAAAAATAAAGCAAAAAGTTCTCAAGTAATTGGGAGCTTTTTTTTTAGAAGCTATTCCTGCTGTCCACTATATCTTTTTATTTTTTTAAAGAAAAAAAATAAAAAGGATGCCGTTCCCATCAGGGCTAAAAAATAGTGGTAAATAGAAATTTAGTCTTTCAATTCAAGTTCTAGTGCAAAGCAAACTTTTCCCTCTTTATTGATCGTAAAAATACTTTCATTTTTACCAATAGTAACCGTTTCATTTAGCGAAACTTCCTTCAAGTAATTCATTTCAAAGGCCAATAATTCCTGTTTTAAAAGAATTTTAAAATCAACACAATCCAAACACCATTCAAGGTACTTTACACTATTAGCATGATTCACAATATCCAAATCTGATAGTAAAACTTTTCGTTCTGCCACCACTTCAAACTCATCTTTAATATTTATTTTAGAATAACTTTTTTCAGTTGCATCATCATCAGGAAATTTTTCAAAATGTTCATGAGGTAATGCCAACCCTTCTGGTCGGCGTGTTTCAGTATTAAAAACAGCCCAAAAAGTCTCGCAACCCACAATCTTATCATCTCCAATATACATTTCTAAACAACGCGTAGATCTAGAATTCTCTAATGATTTAATCCAAGTTTTTACCGTTACAATTTCTTTCCATCTTGGTAAACGAACAATTTCTACACGCATTTTACTCAACACCCAAGCTTGATTAAATTCTTGCATATCACTAAAACTAATTCCTCCAACTTCCGAATGTGTTGCAGCCGTCAACTGAAAAAGATTACACAATTCAGTATATTTCAAAAAACCATTTGGGTAACATTGAAGAAAATTAATTTCCCAATCTTTGGTTAGAATAGAGGTGAAGTGTTTAGATATTGGCATAAAAAAAATTAAGAATTAAGAATTTTGTTGTTTATATGCTCTATTATTTTTTTTCTATCATCTAAATAATCAAACCAAACTGCATTTTCGGTTCTTTTAAACCAAGTAACTTGTCTTTTTGAAAATCGTCTTGTGTTTTTTTTGATTTCTTCTATTGCAAACTCCATGGTTATTTCTTCATCAAAATATTGAAATAACTCTCTATAACCAACCGTTTGCAATGCATTCAATTCTTTATTTGGATATAATTTTTCAGCTTCTTCTACCAAACTATCTTTTATCATTATAGCAACTCGTTGGTTGATTCGGTCGTACATAATTTGTCTTTCGGCTTCCAATCCAATGATGATAGGAGTGAAATTTCTAGTGTTTTTGTCTTTGTTTAAAAAGCTTGAATATGGTTTTCCTGTTCCAAGGCAAACTTCTATAAAACGCATCATCCGCTGCGGATTTTGAAGTGTTTGCGCATTGCTTTCTAATATAAAATTGTAATAGTCAACATCCAATTCTTTCAGAATATTTTGAAGGTATTCTATTCCATTTTGTTCATAGTCTAATTGAACTTTCTCACGAATATTTGTTGCTATTTCCGGGAAACTATCAAATCCTTTCAGTACAGCATCTACATACAAACCCGAACCACCAACCATAATCTGAACGTTATTTTCTAGAAATAAATCCTCCAATTTGGCTACAGCTTCATTTTCAAAATCTCCAACTGTATAATTTTCAAAAATCGATTTATTCTGAATAAAATGATGTGTTGCACTTGCCAATTCTGCATCATTTGGAACAGCCGTACCAATTTTCATTTCCTTAAAAAACTGACGACTGTCACACGAAATAATGTTGCAACCAAAATGTTGCGCCAAAGCAATACTCAAGGACGTTTTTCCTATAGCAGTCGGTCCGATAATAGTTATTAGATAATTCAAAAGGTCTATATTCTTTATTCTATTTTCTTTCTTCTTTTTTAGAACTTAACAATCTTCATCACTTTATTCTTTCTCAAATGACCTTGAATAATCGTTCTAGTATCACGATTATTCTGCATCGGAATTAAGATGTTTTTCAAGATATCTATGTTTGTAATTTGATAATTCAAATCATAAAAACAGTAGCCTTTGTAAATTCCGTTTTCAATTAAAACAGCACTGCGTTCGTCAACTTTTCTACCTCTATCAATGATGATCATGTTGTTGTTTTCAAACGCCATTTCATTTATAAAATCGGTAACTCTTTCGTTATATTCTTCAGGACTTTCTTTGCCAATGCAAGCACCATTACATTCTTTAATTTTATATTGAAAACAAGAATTTTGAGTTTCAAACAAACCATTCAGTTTCTGACACAAATTGTACTTTTCTGTAATTCTAAAAAGTGCATTTTTACCTTCTTGCAATGTTGTAAAAGCAGTAATTTCTTTTTTTCTACCGTCAGCTTTCTGAAGTTTCAAATTGATGTAACCCTTTTCGTCAATTGCCTCATATAAAGCCCATTGAAAAATACTTTTTCGTTGTGCACGATTGTATATTGGTTTATTAACTTTTATTTCTTCACTTTCCTTCAACAGTGCAATAAGTTCACTGCCGGTTTCATCATAAGTTACTGTGAACATTTCGGCCTGAATTTTTTTACTTTTGTTGTTCGTTCCAGTAAAATGTTGGTTTATTCGCTTTTTTATATTTTTACTTTTTCCAATATAAATTAGATTTCCTTTTTCGTTGTGAATATAATAAACACCAGTTTTAGAGGGCAATCCATCAATTATATCGCGAAATTTTGGAGCAATTCCTTTTTCAACTTCACTTTTAATAAGTTCTTTTACAATGACTTTTTCAATATCTTTTTCTAGTAAAATCTTAAATAATTTTACCGTTGCCAAAGCATCGCCACTTGCACGATGTCTGTCAGACATTGGAATTCCTAATGCTCTCACTAGTTTTCCTAAACTATGCGAAGGTTGTTCTGGCAATAATATTTTGGATAATTCTACAGTGCAAAGATTTTTAGCATTAAAGTCATAACCCAATCGTCTAAATTCAGTTCGTAAAATTCTATAATCAAACGAAGTGTTGTGTGCCACAAGAATGCAACCGTCGGTGAT
>NZ_JAYWFT010000146.1:0-3458 GCF_043778725.1 Flavobacterium sp.
ATTGGTGAGCAAATGAAAAACCAACCTAAACGAGTTAAAAAAGCAGATACTACTTCTATCGATTTTAATCCAAGCGATACATCAAATCCAAGTGACGAAGTATAATTTTTAGTTTTATTAAATAAAAAAAAGAGGCTTAATCGCCTCTTTTTCTGTTTATATACCAATTGATTGCATAAGGAATAATCATCTTTAAAATGGCTCCATAAGTTCCTGAAAATACTTTTTGATAAAGATTGCCAAGTAACGAAACTGACTTTGATGGAAGAATACTTTCTTTGGTTTTATCAATGCTTAAAAGAATTTTTTGATAATAAATTTCTTTCTCAATTTTCAAAATTTCTAAATCTTGTTCAATCTGAGCGTAGGATGAATATTTTTTTGGTTCCATAATCTAGTCGTTAAAAAATATTTCTGAGAATTTCTCTAGAATTGGTCCTTCCACTATTTTATCTTTTACTAAAAATAAAAGCAAGGCTAGCACTAAATAAATTCCGGCAACGGCAAGAAATCCCAATGGATAACTATTGAATAAATTACCCAAAGCAAAAGCTCCTGCAATAGAAACAAAAAGCAAAACAATCATCAAGCAAATAGCAATTAAGAAAAATTTCAACATTAAAGTTGTCGATTTCATGGCTACCTTAAAACCCCAAAGTTTATAGTAAGCCAAACTGCTTTCTATGTAAGCTTTTGTATTTTCTTGAATAGCATCTGTATTTTCTTTTAATTCTTCAAATGCCATTATTTTTGAAGTTTAGCGTTTTGTTTTTTTAATTCGGCCAATTTTTCTTCAAGAAACGTGATGGCTTCTTCTGCTTTATAACTAGAATTAGAAAGTAACTCTTCTACCGTTTCTTTAAAATTGTCTTTTGCGGTTGAAAAACGTTCTTTGGTTTCGTCTTCAAGAGAATTATATTTAGATTTGGCTTGATCTTTTAAGTCGTCAAAACCATCTTTCATTTTTTCTCTAGTTTTTTCACCTTTATCTGGAGCAAATAAAATTCCTACTCCAACTCCAATTGCTGCACCAACTAAAAGTGCTAATGCACCATTTACATTTTTACTAGACATGATTTTTAAATTTAGTAAACTAAAGATACAAAAAAATTAAAAGTTGTAGTGTTAAATTGTCGTTAAACATCCGTAATCACGTCAAACCCTTTGAAACTTCCAACAATCGCTAGTCCAATAACGGTAGTTGCTAATTGTTTGTTTTTAATTTTTCCTGCAATTTGATTCAATGTTGAACCCGAACCAACAGCATCATCTATCAATAAAACTGTATTGTAAGAAACATTTCCTTTTACTACAAAAGTGTTTTCGGCGTTGTTAATACGCTCTTCAATTTTATTCAATGATTTTTGTGGAACAGGAATGATTCCGCCAATTTTAATAATATTAATACTTGGTAAATTAATTTTTAATCCGTTTGCCATTACTTTCATTAATTGTGTTTCACGCTTTATTGTTGGTGGAACATAAGCAATGGCATCAATTTTATAAACTGAAATTATAGTGTTTATTTTTTCCTTAATTTCATCAATCAAAATCTTCATCAACATTTTATTTTGTCCTTGTTTTGCATAATGAAGAATGGTGCCTAATCTAGTTTTTCCAAAACGTTCTATGGCATAAAAATCTAGATAAACCAATTCATCCATAAAGATTTTATCATATCCTTTGGTGCTTTTTAGTTTTTCTAATCCAGAAATTAATCCATTTTTATCTATGTATTGATTGTATTTATCTTTGGTTAAAATAAATTCATCAATAGTTTTTTCTAAAGGTAATTTTCGCTTGTCGCACCAGTTTTGAAACGCTAGTAAACCATGAAGAAGTTGACCAATTTCAGTAATCAGAATAAAATTTTCTTGAAGAAATTGTTGTTTTTCAGATGTTACGTTTTCTATTGAAACAGATTTTTTATCTGAAACAACTTTTAGTTTGTAAATTGTTTTTGGTGGCAAACCAATTCTCTCAATTTCATTATTTTCTACTAATTGATTTAGAATTCTATGAACATATTGTTTAGAGATTGTAAATTCAGAAACAATTTCATTTACACTTAATTCTTTTTTTTCTTGAAATAGCCCTTTTATTTTATTTTTAAAATCCATACTTGATTGTTTATAGTTTACTGTAAACGGTAAATAGTAAACAAATATAATAAATTATAGTTTACTGTTTACTATAAACTATAAATAGTAAACTAATTTTATAAAATTGGATAAGTTTTAAATAAAAAGCTTAAATAAAAAGATTTATGAAGCGTTTTTTCATGAAAGGTAATATGTGATAAAAAAAACCATAAAATCGCTTAAAATTAATTTATGATGCTCGTTTTTAATTGTAAATTTCTATCAAAAATAGATAATAATAGATTTTTATAATAATAGATTTTTATAATAATAGAAAAAGCCAACATTTCTGATGGCTTTGTATTTGTAAATTCTATAGTTAAAATTAAACTGTTTTTAGCAAATCTAAAACTTTTTCATTTTTCTCTGAATTTTTTAATTCTGATAATTGAGATTGAAAATGGTTCAAATTCGCTTCATCATTTTGTAAATTTTCAATTGCTGAAATTCTTGCTGAAAACAATTGACTTTTTAATGACATCGAATATAATTTTGTCAATTGTTCAATTTCGATATCTTTTGACGAAACTTTATCAGAATGTTTCAAGACCAAATTAGCAAACAATAAAGCATTATTATCGTTCTTGATGTTTTTTAGAATCGTATTGATTATCAAACTATAATTATCGATACTTTTTATGTTTTCAACAATTGGTTTTAAGATAATTTCGGCAGTATTTTCGTCTTTTTCTTTTACATATTTATTGAGTTCCTTTAAGGTATTCATCAATAAATTTTCTTCTTTTTTGCCTTTTTCTTCCCAAGCGTCTTTTAGTCCAACAGTTTTGTTAAAGACTAATTTTGAAGCAGTTGAATCTTTATCTACATTAAAATAACCCAATCGTTGAAACTGAAATTTATCATTTGGCTTAACATCGGCAAGACTTGGTTCTACAAATCCTTTTACGATTTCTAACGACGATTTATTCATAAATTCCAAGAAGTTTTTCTCTTTGTGAGCATCTGGAGCTTCATCAATGAACAATCTATCATAAAGTCGAACTTCAGCTTCAATAGCATGCGAAATTGAAACCCAATGCAAGGTTCCAGCAACTTTTCTTTGACTCGCTTCACTCCCACTTCCAGAACGTGAATCTTCATCATAAGTTACTTGAATTTCGGTAATTTTTCCGTTGGCATCTTTAGTAACACTTTCGCCTTTAATAATGTAACCATTTTTAAGACGCACTTCATTTCCGATGCTTAATCTAAAAAATTTAGCTGGAACCTTGCATTGGGTTTCAATTTCGCATGCTATTGAAGCTGAAGTTCGACTTTATGATAGATTGTTCATTGATGAAGCTCCAGATGCTCACA
>NZ_JAYWFT010000147.1:0-23951 GCF_043778725.1 Flavobacterium sp.
AAAAAAAAGAAAAAAGTTCCGCCAAAAAAGAAAAAGCGATTGTGCCAACAATCGAAAGTGTCAAAACCTATTTCCTCAAACAAAACTTTCCGGAACTTGAAGCCATTAAGTTTTGTTCGAGGAAATAGGTTTTGACACTTTCGATTGTTGGCACAATCGCTTTTTCTTTTTTGGCGGAACTTTTTTCTTTTTTTTCGGCATCAACATTTTTTAAAAATTCATCATCAATTTGAAAATTTTTTGCTTGCTCGTCCAAGTTTACAATCTTTAAATTGTTTGAATTGTTTGGTATGTTTGTATTGTTTATATAAGATACTAGAGCTTGTTCAGTACCTGTTTCATTACTTGTACCACTACTAGTATAAAGCTTGTTCACTACTTGTTCATTAACTAGTTCAAAAACAGGTTCATTTTTTGGTATTGTACTTTTTTCGTTTTTGGGAATTGGTTTTAAATCATCTGAAAAATTGAATAGATAAACGTGGCTTCCTTTGAATGGATTGTATGACGGTTCATAGTTTATGTAACCAAGAGAATGTAAGTTTTTCAAACACTTATGATAGGTTGCTTTTGAACTAATTTTACTGATACGCATTACCTCATCACGAGAAATACTGATTGGGTTTTTGAAACGATTGCAATTCCAGAATTGGAACAACGACATATATAAACTTACATGTGTTGGATTGAGTGTTTTGTCGATTGCAACTTTCTCGAAAAATCCTGTTAGATGTTTTATGTAATTCATAATTAAGTGTTCAGTTTATACTTGATGAGATACCTCGACTGCGCTCGGTATGACAAAAGACATTAGTTATTTACGATTGAATAGGTTTGGTGTTGCTTCGACTTTGTTGATTTCAATTACTTTTTCTAAATCATTACTGGAATAATACAGAATTCCTCCAATCTTGGTATAAGTTAGTGTGCCGTTTACACGAAGATTTTGTAAAGTACCTGCAGAGATGTTTAACAGCTTCCGGACTTCATTGGATTTAAGCCATTGTTTTTGCTGTTGTGGTTTTGAATTAAACATTGTGTTTAAATCGGAAAGTAGGAGTGTGCGAAATTCGTTCAAATCTTCGCGAGTGATAACTTCGATTGCCATAACTGATGTTTTATAATGTTATGGTGCAAAATTGTGGGTTTTGAGTAAATAAAATTCACAACGCATACAGAGTTGTGAACGATTTTATTTAAAATAGAACAAATTCAAGTTTAAATTGGCTCGTCAGAATTATTCATTCTTTTCTCTAAAGTGTCTTTTAGTGTGTTCAAAAATTTAGTTCTTTCGGTCTTACGTACCCGAATTTCAAGGAAAGTTCTTCGGTATTGTCCTAAATCAACATTAAAAATATTTTCGAGATATTCAGCTATTTCTTTTAAATCCGTAGTGCCATTATTGAATACTTTTTCAGATTGCAAAGCATACAATAATTCAATTAACGCAACCTTTGGTGCTGTCCAAGTGAGTTTTGCGTTGTGATTGTGTTGTGATTTTTCTTTTAAACCTTTGTTGGAAATTGCCAATAATTTGTCTTCTAAATATACTTGAATTAAATCATGAGCCAGTATTTTAGCCACTTTGAAGTCATGGGAAGTTGAAAAATTGTGATCTACTTCAAAAAAGAAACTATCTATTGTGAGTTTTACATCGAAATTGCCCCGAACAAAATATTTGAAGTCTAAATAATTATTACCAGTTCTGTAATATTTATAAAAATCTAAATTATTATCGAAGTAGCGTTTTAGTTTATCGAGTTCGTTGTTAAGGTATTTTTTTACAACACGTTCTCCGCCGTGAGGATTTTTGGTTTCAATTTTATAAATAATGTTATAATAAACGAGTTTTGATGTAAACTTTGGTTTTATATTTTTGAAAAAATCAATTTCTTGTTCTTGATTTTTAAATTTTTCTTTAAGAAATAGAATTTTGAGTTTTTGAACCGATTTAACAATAATCTCAATTGCTTTTTCACATCTTTTTATAGTATCATCAATCTCTAAATCAATGAAATTAAGTTGTTCGTTGAGATCGGAAAGGAGTAGGTTGGTCTTGGAATTCAAATTTTAGTAACTATAATGTTGTAATTAGCGGTGTTCTTATTTATTTTCCCATTCAATAGAATTGATTCTATAAATGTTTACTGACATTCCTTTAAAATTGGTAATTTTGTCTTTTCTCATACCGTTTTTTGTTGCTACTTTTTCAGAATTAATATTTTCAGTATGAATTATTGAAATTAAACTTTCAGTAAATTTATTTTCAAATGCAAAATTTTTACATTTTTCAGTCGATTCTGTTGCGAATCCTTTTTTTCTATATTCTGGTAAAATAGAATATGCAATTTCAATTTCTTTTTTTCCTTCAATTTCTCTTACCAAAAGTCCACATTGTCCAATAATTTTATTTGTTTTTTTATCTAATAAAATATTCTGTCCACCTAAATCATTTTTATATCTTTCAAATGTAATTTCAAACCAAAGTCTACATCTTTCTTTCGGTGTTTCAATTTTATCAACTCCTAAAAATCTACAAACTTTAATATCTTTAAACAACTCAATACAATCATCAAAATCGTCAATATTTAATAACCTAAATTTTAATCGTTCTGTTTCTTGTCCTTCTAATGTGTATTTCATATTATAATTATTATTTTACAATTTATAAAACTGTAAATTTATTCGTTTTGGATTTGTTTCTTTTTTCCTTTTTATTTCAAAAAATGACATACAACTTTAAAATATATGCAATGAATTCTTTCATTTAGCAAAGTTAGTAATTATTAATAGTTGAGCATTTGGCAAAAGTGTTGGATTGAGCTTAATTTTTTCGTTTTGTTAGTCTTTTTATTTTGATAATGATTGTTTAAAGTTATCCATAATGAATATCTAAATTAATTTAGGAAGGATAATGCGACTTATTACTTTGAGCCAAAAGCTTATCTAATATTCTATCAGGCAAAATCCAATTCATAAACCTAACCATAGCCGCATCTTGACCAATTGTGTATCGTGTATGTGTTCGCTTATTGGTAATTGTGTTTGCAATAATTTGCCCTGCTTTTTCGGCAGATACTGCATTTTTGATATAAGATTCAGCTAAAGATACCATTGCATACATAAGTCCACCGTATCTACTACGTTGTTCGGATGTCATTTCATTGGTGATTTTCTCTGCCTTACTTCTTACTTGTAAACTCATTGGTGATGTTACTCCGCCAGGTTCAATCACTATTACTTTTACACCAAAAGGTTGAAGTTCTCTTCGCAATGCATCGCTTAATCCTTCTAAAGCAAATTTTGTACTTGCATAAGGTCCATAACCTGCCATTGCTGCTTTGCCACCAATAGAGCTAATGTTTACAATTGTTCCTCGACTTTGAAATAATGAAGGTAATAATGCTTGAATCATAGCAACTTGACCAAATACGTTTACTTCAAACTGCCTACGCCATTCGGAAAGATGTAATACTTCTAATGGTGCATTAATCTCAATCGCTGCATTGTTTATTAATGCCCGTAATAGTCGTTTTTCAGGATCTTTTTTAATACGTTTAACAAGATTGGTTATATGTATTTGATTGGTAATGTCAAGTATAACAGGCTCAATGTTAGTACCACGAATTGCATCAGCATCAATATCACGCCTTACACCTGCAAGAACATAGTAACCCCGACTTGCAAGTTCTTTTGCAGTTGCGTTTCCAATACCTGTAGATGTGCCAGTTACTACAATAATCTCTTGAGCAAAAGACTCTGTTTGTTTAGCCGATTTTGTCATATTTTATTGGTTTATTTGTGATAAAATTAATTGAATTTTTTAGACTATTTTTTTTGATTTAACAAATAAAGTGATTAGTTTTGTGACTTACAAGTATAAAGCCGACTGTATAGTTGTATTTATTTTTAAATACTAAAAAAACAAATTATGTTAATAAATGAATTATCAAAGAAAACTGGGGTTTCTATACCTACATTAAGGTATTACGAAAACTACGGATTGATTGAAGGTAGTATAGATGAATTGGTAAAATCTAACAATTACAAACAATATGATGAGATTCTGATTAAAAAAATAGAATGGATTATAGAATCAAAAAAAGTAGGTTTCACTTTATCTGAAATTAAAGTATCATTGAATGATTGGTTTAATAATAAGCTTTCTGTAAACCAAAAGATAAAAATTGTTCAAAAAAAAATAGGCGAAGTTGATACTAAAATAAGCGAACTAAAACAAGTGAAAAAATTCTTGGCTCAAACTTTAAAAGAAGTTGAAAATGGTAAGTGTTAGATAAATCTAGCTAAGCAATTAAAACTCGTCCTAAACTGCAAGGATGAAATACTGTTATGTATTTATATTTTATTCCAATCCAGTCTTATTTGGGTGCCAAAATGGTTTTGTTTTTATTTGTTTTGATTCCCATTTTAAAGTTTTACGGAAATATGAATTTAAGTCTGTACAAAAAAATGTTTCGCCTGCTATGTAAACAATTGAGTTTTCTTTTTTCAAATTCAATTTTTCAATTTCTTCAATAATTCTCTTTGTATGATTTTCTTGTGATACTATAAACTCAAATTTGCTATCTGAAAATTGGTCTTTAAAAAAATCATTTTCATTTTTGGCATAAATTATACCAATAGCATTTTGGCTTGTGCTTAATTGCCTGTTTAGCTCATATAAATGTGATAGTGCTGAAATATCGCCCAAAAATAAATAATTTTGTGCGGTATTATCAATTATGAATTTACCTTTTGGACTTGCAAAATGTACTGTTTTACCTACTTCAATTTCTTTTATCCATTTTGTACCTTGCCCATTAGAAAAAGTACAAATGGCTAAATCAATTTCTTGTTTTTCTTTGTCAAAATTCCAAACAGAATATGTTCTTGTAAGGTCGCTAAATGCACTTTTATCATCTATGCCTACAAATATTTTTAATTGTTCGCCAGCAATATAATTTTTAAAACTATTACTATTTAGTTTTAATTTAATTTGAAAAGTGTTTGTTGCAATTCTTTTCTTTTGTATAACCAAGGCAGTATTAAAAGCTTTGCTTATGATTGATTTTAGGAGTTCCATTGTTCTTGTTACTTATCTTTTCTATTTTTTTGTAAATCATCAAAAGAAATATCAGAATGTATCATTACTTCTCCTTTTCCAGTTTGTTGTTGTGCATTACCTGCATAGACTAACATTTTTTGTTCATAATCTTTTACAGCAGAAAGTGTATCTGGAAAATCGCCTTCGGTAAGATTTGTAGCAAGATGCAAAGCATCTAATAATCCCATGTTTACACCAACGCCGCCAAAAGGTGGCATTAAATGAGCTGTGTCGCCCACTAAAGTTATATCACTTTGACTATCCCAAGGTTTGTCCAAAGGCATTTTACGCATTGGTAAAGCCACAAAATTATCCGTTGCATAAAATAATTCTTTGTAAGTAGGATGCCAATTTACCATTAATTCATCTAAAAAAGTAAGTACCATTTGTTTGTTTGAGAAATCCATATTTTTTTTCTCTATCCAATTTTCATCTGTTTTAAAAGACAAATAATATTGTAAAACACCTTTGGCTTTTACTTGACAAAAAAACATTTTTTTATCAACAACTGCAATCGTATTTTCTTCTCCACAGAGTTTTTTAAATGAAGGACAATTTTTTTCTGGCTCAAGAACTTCTCCTTGAATAAGGTATGTACCTGTGTAATGTGGCACAACTTCTGTAACATATTTTCGCAGTTTGCTCATTCCTCCATTGGCAATGATTATAAAATCGGCAATAGTTTCACTACCGTTTTGTAACAACAAAGTATATTGATTATTTTTCTTTTTGATACTTACAATTTGACTATTCCATACCACAGTATCTTTGTTTAGATTATCGAGTAACATATCCCTCAAATCATTTCTATCAATTTCGGGTTTGTCAAACTTGTTTTCTGCGGTAGGCATTTCTTCTTCTAAAATATTGGCATTAATGTCAATATTTCGTTCTCCTGTAGGTCGAGCATATTTGTAAAACACTTCTAATAATCCTGCTTTTCTCAAGGCTAATTGACCTGTATTTTTGTCTATGTCGAGTGTACCGCCTGATATTCTAGTTTGTGCATTCAAGTCTCTTTCGTAAACAGTTACATCTACATCTTTTTGTTGCAAAAGTATTGCAGTTGTTAAGCCTACTGGTCCACCACCAATGATGGCTACTTTTTTATTTGCTAATAAATTATTTTTCATATTGATTAAATTATTTCATGCAAATTTGATTAACTTTAATTGCTTAAAAAAGCTACTTTTGTCCAAATAATAGTCCGAAACAGTTTTTTATGGAATTCAAATTTATTAATTCAGATGCAGGAATGATGGATTCGATTACTTATGTACGTTAAGCCAATTAAATAATGGTATAAATACGCTTGACGATTCTTTTGGATGTGGTACTATCAAAAGTTTAGATTTCGGTAGTGGACTTAAAATGATGATTCATGACTACAAGCTTAACAATGATCTAACTCTAAAAAGAAATGCAACAAAAATCCCAAAAGATACTATTACGTTCAGTTTTAGGGATATCCTTTTGCAACATGATAATGGTAATAGTCATCAAGAAAAATTAATACAATCTGTCCAAATTGCTTCGACCGATATAGGTTTTGAGGTTTTTGTGCCTGCAAAATCTAAAGTAAAAGCAATTATAATATCACTTAAAATAGACGATTTAAAGACGTTGTTGGATCATAACGATGGAAAGGAACTATTGGAGAATATTATTTTGCAAGACAAGCCATACATATATGAAGAAAGTTTTTCTGCTCAAATTAAAAATATAAAGGAAGAAATAATGAGTGCTAATATGCCACAACAACTTTCTAATTTTTATTTCAAAATCAAAGCCCAAGAGCTTATTTATCTTTTTTTTGTTGAACTTCTAAAACGTAAATCGATAACTCAATATCCAATAAACGCTTCCGATGCAAAAATAATTTATCAGATAAGAGATAGGCTTATTTTAGATTTAAGTTTAGCACCAAATATTACAGAACTTTGCTTATTGTACGGTATGAGCGAAACCAAAATGCAAAGGTTGTTTAAACAGGTTTTTGGTAATACAATACATAATTATCATCAAAAAAATAGAATTAAAGAAGCAGCTAATCTCATAAAAAATAAAAAAGTGTCTGTGTCAGAAGCTGGTTATCTAATAGGTTTTACTAATATGAGCCATTTTTCTAGAATTTTTGAAAGACATACTGGACTTAAACCGAAAAAGTATTCTGCAATGGTATTAGCATCAAATAAAATGGCACAATGATAGTTTTATAAAAATACCGATATAAAAAAATTAACACCAGAATTAAATGAATACCACAATTTTTAAAAACATCTTACAAAGTGTAACTCCAATATCGGAAGACGAATGGCAACATTTTGAGCAATTTTTTACTAATAAAAAACTGCAAAAAAATGAAACTTTGTGGCGAGAAGGTGAAGTTTGTAGCCATTTAGTTTTTATGAAAAATGGATTAATCCATAGTTTTTATAGTAAAGAAGACAAGGAAGTTTGCACAAACTTATACTTTGAAAACTCAATTTTTTATGACGATTATAGTTTTATAAATCAAGAACCTTGTGTTTTGAATTATAAAGCTTTAGAAACAACCGAGCTTATTGTAATTCCTAGAATTGCACTATATGAAATGTTTGATAAATACAAATCCTTTGAACGATTGGGACGAATGATGGTAGAACGGCAACATACCATTGCTATAAATGAACAATTAAATTTTAACGGAAACAAAGCCGAAGAGAAATATGTAAACTTGATTGCTTCTCAACCACAATTACTGCAAAGAGTCCCATTAAAAATAATTGCTTCCTACCTAAACATTACACCCGAACATTTAAGTAGAATTAGAAAAAAGATATTGATTTCAAAGTCTTGATATTTGTCAAGAAAACAGTTTTATTTCTTGATAAACATCAAATGTTTTAAAATGTTTTCTAGTGATATTTGTAAATAAAAAAACACAAATGACTAGAAAAACATTTTTAACCACAGCATCAATAATAGCGTTTTCTGTTGGAATCTTTGCATTATTATTTCCGAGTATTTTATTAGACAGCAAAGGTGTAACACCATTGTACGGAACATTAGTTTGGACAAGAGAAACAGGATTATTACTTCTTTCTATTGGAGTAATCGCTTTCTTAATTAGAAAAAACGATGATTCGGAAACCTTAAAAGCATTTCTTTTTGGAAACAGTTTCATTCAAATTGGTTTGTTCATTATTGAGTTATCAGCCTATTTTGATGGTATAATTACAAAATTATCAGGAATAATTCCAAACCTAATACTTCACATTTTGTTAGCTATTGGATTTATTCACTTTTGGGCAACAATGAAATTAAAAACTAATAAATAAAACCAATAAAATGACAAACAATTTACATTTAGATATTTGGGAAGCATATAGTGCTTCTTGGAGCGAACAAAATAAAAAAATTCGCAAAGAAATTTTAAATAAAATACTTGTTTCGGATTGTAATTATACCGATCCAAATATTGATGTTGTTGGTATTAACAATCTCTTAAACTATATGAGCGAATTTCAAAATGGATTTCCTGGAGCTAGATTCGTGGTAACAGATTTTAAAGTGCATCACGATCAAAGTTTAGCACATTGGAATATGGTTGATGGTAACGGAACCATTTTAAGTAAAGGAGCAAGTTTTGGGATTTATAAAAATGCACAATTAACAAAAATGACTGGTTTCTTTTGGGAGGTTTAAATTTTTGGTTTTTGTAGTTGATTAAAAATTCAATATAATTATTAGTTTTGTTGATGAAAATTAGAAGAAAGAATTATTCTAATTCAAGGTAAAAAAATCAAGATGATAAAATCAAACAGATATAATGCTGGTTGGGAGAAATTAAAAAAATTGATAAAAACCAGAAACTCTAAAAAGCCTGTCACAATACAATTAATCCCAGTATTAATTATTTGTTAGCAGAAAGCAATCCAATAAGAACTTAAAAAACAGAAAAATGAAATTTGATTTTAAAGAAAAATATATTTTAGAAAATGAATTTGTAAAATTGCAACCATTAGAAAATACAGATTTTGATATTTTACTAGATTATTCTGAAAATGAACCTGAAATTTGGGAATTTAATTCAGGCGGAGCAAACGGAAAAGAAAATCTTGAAAAGTATGTTGCAAATGCAACTAAAAATAGAGAAAATGAAAAAGAATATCCATTTATTGTTTTTGATAAAATAAGTGGAAAATTTGTTGGGAGTACCAGATTTTATGGAATACTTTTAGAAATGAAAACTATAGAAATTGGTTATACTTGGTACGGAAAAAAATATCAAGGAAGTGGAATAAATAAAAATTGTAAATATCTAATGTTGGAATTTCTATTTGAGAAAATGGAAATGGAACGAGTTGCGTTTGCTGCAAACTCAAAAAACGAAAGAAGTTTAAACGCAATGAAAAGTATTGGTTGTGTAGTTGAAGGCATTTTGAGAAATTGTAGCACAGATGCAAAAGGAGAAAGAATTGATGCAACAAAATTAAGTATTCTCAAAACAGAGTGGAATGAAAGTGTAAAAGATAATCTTAAAAAGCAAATAGCCAATTTTGCCAACCGTTAAAGCAGTCTGTAATATGCTGGGGTTAGGTCTTAATTTGAAGTTGGTTTTGGGAAATAAAGCGGTTACTAATCAATTTTAATCCTAAATTTGCTTTTAAATAGCATTGCGTTAGAACCTTGAAACCGCCTTGACCATAAAACCAGTAATAAAATGATGACAGAATGAGGCAGAGACACAGAAAGAAAATATGAGGGAAACCAATTTAAAATATTTACGAATTCTCTAAAAATTTAAATCAACAAAATGAAAATGTACTTAAACAAAGTTATTTTAACAATAGTTTTTATTATAAATGTAACAACTTCTTTCGGACAGTCTGTTACTGACAATACTGAAAAGAGTAAAGAGGATTCTTTTAGGAAGGACTTTTCTGTTTTCAGAGATTCCCTACAACAGGTTCATCCCGCATTGTACAGGTACAGGACACAAAAAGAAATGAACCGTTTGTTTGACAGTTGCTATGACTCCATCAACAATAATATGACTGATATGCAATTTTATATGCTCTGTAAATTTATGGTAAGAATGGTTGATGATGGTCATTTGCTCTGTAATCTACCAAAAGAAACATTACAGAAACAATTGGCTACTGTAAAAGTATTTCCTTTACGGCTTTGGTTTATTAATGACAAAACTTACATATATTGTTCAAACGATGACAGGTTTAAACCAGGTGCTGAAATTATTTCTATAAATAATAAACCTGTTAATGATATTAGAAAAATACTTTTTCAATATATCTCTTCTGATGCTGAAATCCAATCAAGAAAGTATGTCTCATTAAATGCAAGTGAAGCAAGTTTTCAGTTTCTTTATTATTGGCTATATGGTGAAAAAGACAGTTTTGAAATTGAATATAAAACATCAGGAAATAAAACAATTAGAACAAATATTGCAGCTGCTGTACTTAAAGGAAACAATTGCTTTTTTGATAAAAAACCTGTTGACAAATATTTATCGTTAGATTTTGAACCAAACAATACTGCATTGCTTACCGTAAAGACCTTTGCAATGGGCAAGCTTAATAAGGAAGAGTCTTATTTTAAAGTCTACTTGGATTCCGTATTTCGAATAATAAAAGAAAAAAAAATAGATCAACTAATTATAGACGTTCGGGATAATGGTGGTGGCGAAGACCATAACGGCTCACTATTGTATTCTTTTCTTACAGATAAACCTTTCTCATATTATTCCTCTTTATCTACAATATCAGGTTCACTACCAAAAGAAATTCATTCAAATTTAGAAATACAACAACCTCAAATAAATAATTTTAAAGGAAAATGCTATTTCCTAATTAATGGTAAAAGTTTTTCTACTACGACTGAATTTACCGCCATTGCAAAAAGTAATAACAGAGGCGTTTTTATTGGCGAAGAAACAGGTGGCGGATATTATGGAAATACAGGTAGTGAACAAGCAATATTTACATTACCTTATTCAAATATCAGAATGATAATACCAAAAAGAAAATATGTTTTAGCAGTAAAGAAAATGACATATAAAGACAGAGGTACAATACCCGATTACACAATTGTTCCATCAATAAATGATGTCCTCCAAGACAAAGATGTGCAATTGAATTATGCTCTTAAATTAACGTCCAGAAAATAACAGCTGCCAATATGGGGATTTTGCAATATTGGGGCGGACAGAATAACAATGAACATTTGTAATTCTATATGGTATTTGTTCGGGCAGAGAGATTTCAATTTGAGATTTTGTTGTTATCTTCATCAAAAAAATTTCAATTGGGCTACGGATCCGAGCGGACGATTTTCAAATCCCCAACATCGCAAATCCCTGTTCGTTTGCTTTCATTGTAAATGACACTTCACTAAATAGATAAATTAAAAGAAAGTAATGACGAAAAAAATTGAACAATTAAAAAGAACAAGACTATTTTTACTTGACTTAATCGAAGAACTAACACCGGAACAACTTAATGAAATTCCAGAAGGATTTAACAACAATGTAATTTGGAATTTAGGGCATCTTTTTACAGGGCAACAAAGAGTTTGTTATTTACGAGCAGGACTTGAAACAATAATTGACGACCAAGGTTTCTCTAACTATAAACCACAGACAAAGCCTGACAAGAAGATTGAAGAAGAAGAAATTAATAAAATTAAAAGTTCTTTCGTTTCTATAATTGACACCTTACAGACTGACTACAACAAAAACATTTTTCTTAACTATCAGCTCTTTACTGTACCATATGGTTTTGACGTTACAAACATTGATGAAGCAATAAACTTTATGCTATTTCACGAAGGACTTCATTTAGGGTACATTATGGCATTGAAACGAGTTTTGAAATAAAAAAAAATTCATGGCAAGAAATGAACATAAGAATAAGAAGCTTTACAACAATAGATTGACGAGAAGAATAACGAACAGCCAACATTGGATTTTGTGCAAGTTGGTTTAACAATGGTTGCAAATAATGAAGGTTTTATGGCACAATACAAACCGAACACACTATTGTTGTACGGAGGGTAAATAATTTATAGACATACAATCTCTTTTATAAAAGCAACCAAAATTAGTTGTAATTGCACCAGCGACCATAATAGTATTGGTGCTTTTACTATGTGTTTTTGTCAATAAGTTGCATCATATTTTTATTAAATGATGAAAGTTTTTCGTCTAATCCAGAAAAGAAATCAAGGTCGGCATTTTCTACTTCAATGATGGCTTTTTGCAAAACTGTTTCTCCATTAGTTGTAAGCTGAATGGTTTTTGCTCTCGTGTCGGTTTTGTGTTCTTGTCGCGTTATGAAGCCTTTTTCTTGTAAGGTTCGTAATACTTTTGATACCATCATTCTGTCGGCATTACTCTGGTTAGCAATGTCCACTTGTGTAACAGCATTGTTTGTTTTTGAAAGCCAGCCTAATGCTGCCAACAATACAAATTGAGTTTGAGTTAAGTCTAAAGGATCTAAAACTTTTTTTAGTTTACGTTGCCACAGCATTGTAAGTTGTCCAAGTAAATATCCTGGACTATCTTTTGGACTTTTAAAATGAAATTCTATTTCTTTAGGCATAATGTTGTTGTAGCATTTTAGTTGAGATTAAATCAAAATCGTTTTTATTAATTTCAAAGAAACCAAAACGAAACGGATAACCCCAACTTTTTTTATTTTGAATAAAATCTAAATTGTCAATTAAAGGAAGAATTGAAGCATCTATACATTCTGAAAATTCGATATTACGTCTTGACGGACAAAAATCCGCCGAAACTTGAACCTGATAGGTTTCATCATCTATTACCTTTCCTAAAGCTGTAAACTCTTGGCATTTGTCAGGTTTGCCCATAGTTTGCTTTCCTGAATAGTAAAGTATAAAGTCTCCTTTTTTCATTCTCTTTAATGGCGAAGATTTTCCGTGACAAGCTTGTGCAATTCCATCAGCAATTCCATTTTTTACATGGTCTTTTGATGCCACGATTACCCAATATTTTATAGTGCTATTAATCATTATTGAAATATTTAGTTTGCTTCCAAAAATGTAATGATGTAACCATCAGGGTCTTTTACCATCAACGTTTTTCCAAAAGGTGTGTTGTTGATTGTTCCTATAATAGTTACTTCTTTTTCGGTCAATTGGGTTTGTAGTTCTTCCATTTTTTCATCAATAGCAAACCAAAGCGAAGCACCAACACCAAGTTCTTTACCATCTATGTTCGTAATTGGTGTTCTTATAGCAAAACTTGCTTCGCCTTTGTTGAAGGTAAAAACACAAGCATATTGATTACTCATTTCTGACACTTCAAATCCTAATTTGTTTGTATAGAACGCTTTTGACACATCTAAATCTCTTACTTGAAGAGATGCAAAATCTAATTTTCTCATTTTGATTATTTTTGTTGTTGCAAATATAATATACACGACAACAAAAAACAAAATACATTAACATATTTTTTTGTTAAATTTTGAAAAATCTTATAATGCTATGAGCTAAATGCAAAGTTTAATTGGATTAAAAACCTCACAATTATTTCTTACATTTATTTCATTAATTTAAGAGCCTGTTTAAAAAAGTAAAATAAAACGATTATGGGTTAAAGAAACCGATTGAAAAGAGTCTTTTTGTAGTGACTAAACAATAAAAAGATGTATCCAACCGATTTAACAGAAACCCAGTGGCAATTTATAGAAAAAACTTTAGATTTAGGTAATAGAAAACGCAAACATAGTTTACGATTAATTTGGAACGCTATCCATTACCTAGTAAAAAGTGGATGTCAATGGCGAATGTTACCTTGTAATTTTCCAAAATGGCAATTAGTTTATTACTACTATTCAAAATGGTCTTATTTAGAACAGTTTGATTTATTGTTGTCTAAATTGACAGAGCGAGTACGGATAAATAAAGGACAAAATGCCCAAGCAAGTCTAGGAATAATAGATAGTCAAAGTGTGCGTTGGGGAAATAATCGTTCTTTAAATGGTTTTGATGGTAACAAAAAAGTTAAAGGTATAAAACGTCATATAGTTGTTGATAAAAACGGGTTTTTACTAGCTATTATGGTAACAGTAGCCAATGTTCACGATAGTAAAGTAGTATTGTTATTAATGAGAACGTTAAAATATTTTTTATGCCCTATCAAAGTTATTCTAGCCGATGGCGGGTACAGAGGGGAGATTATTGAACAGGTCAAAACCAAATTTGGATACATTATTCAAGTCGTGATGCGCTCTGATGATAAGAAATCAGTCTTTAAACCCACTCATAAAAGATGGGTCGTGGAAAGAACATTTGCTTGGTTCGATAATGATAGAAGACTATGCCGAAACTATGAATTACTAATGGAATCATCCGAAAACATGGTCAAATTATCCGCTATAAAACTATTATTGAATAAAATTTAAACAGGCTCTAATAATACAACAAAAAAAATTTCTGACATTTTGAAAGATGTATATTGTAAAACGGTTTAACATAAAAAAAACATTTCCAATCTGGCAGATTTGGTCAATAAGCATCTATTGGAAAATAATATAGTTCGACGTTGGTTTTAATGCTGGCTAAAAAAATCTAGCAAAGTATTCAAAGCGTCTTCCGAGTGCATTCTTTCTCCATTTTCAAGTGATTCCTGTGCTATTATTGCCGCTCTTTTCTGCATATTTAGTTCATAAAATGAAATGGCTTCTTGTATAGAATTCTGATTGTCAGATGTTAGACACTCGCTTAATTCCAACGCATCAAGCATAGCCATATTGACACCTTCGCCTGCAAATGGTGGCATAACGTGAGCTGCATCTCCAAGCATTGTAAGATTTGGTAAAGATTCCCAAGTTTGATCTAACGGCATGCAATATATAGGACGAGGAATAAATGGTGTTGCTGCATTTTCAAACAATTCATACCAAATTGTACTCCATTCGGAATACTCTTTTTTAAACCAATCCAACAATTGTGTTTTATCAGAAAAGTCTAAACCACTATTTATTGCCCAATTTTCATTTGTTTTGAAACTTGCATAAAAACCTATTTCACAATTTGCTTTTTGTCCCATAAGTATATCTTTCTTATTTCCAAAAGCCATTATTTTTCCACCACGGAGCAAGTTAGAAATATGTGGCACTGATTTTTCTGCATCATAAATATTGCCTTCAAGCATTGTTATTCCTGAATAAAAAGGTTTGATATCGGTAATATAAGGACGGATTTTTGAGTTTGCACCATCAGCAGCAATAACAATATCTGCATAAGCACTTTTTTCTTCTTTGAAATGCAATAGCCAGCCATCATTTTGTTGTACCATTGAAAGGAAATGACTGTTCCAAACTATTGTTTCTTCTTGTAATGATTCTATTAGTATTTTTCGTAATACGCCTCGATCTATTTCTGGGCGAAAATGCTCATTGCCAAAATTTTCATTGGGTTTGGTTTCATGATCGCTATAAATTATTTCTGCGAGTTCATTTGCAATAACCATTTTATCTGCACCAGATAGATAATTATTTTTAAATTCGTCTAATAAATTTGCTTTGCTTAAAGCAGCTAAACCTGATTCTTCGTGTAAATCCAGAGTAGAACCTTGTACACGAGCATTTTTATTGCTATCTCTTTCATACACTTTTACATCAACACCTTTGAGTTGTAAAAGTCTTGCTAATGTTAATCCTCCTGGACCACCACCAACGATTGCTATTTTTTTGTTTTGTAACATGATTTTTTGTTTTTTTTTAATTTTATTATTTCATCTCAACAATTTTACTCACTCGATACATCAAGAAAATCGTGAATAACATAATTGATGACGCTACTATTGCCAAAATATCGTAATGTTGTAAAGGAGCAAAATTGTCTTTTTGAACAATAATCATTCCTGCAATCATGGCTCCAAAACCTCCAGACATTTGTTGCAAGGACGAATTAATACTCATAAAAGCACCTCGATCTTGTGGTACTGGAATAGCAGAGGTAAGTGTTGTTGATGGTATCATTCTACTCATGATACATACCATCATTACTACATTTGTAATTAAAACTATCCAAAAAGGTGTTACTGAAAAATGGGCATATATATTGATAAAAATGGTTGCGGAAATAGTAGCTATCGCAAATATTTTGAACTTGCTAACGGTATCACTCAATTTACCAATTAATGGCATTGTGATTAAAGTTGATAGACCTGTAATCATAAACAAAATTGGTAGTTGATGTGTTGTAACTTTTAGATTATTGATGGCAAATGCACTGCCAAATGGCATCATCATAAAACCGCCTATTGAAAGTAATGCAGTAAATAAAAATCCGATTCTATAATTTTTTTGAGAAACTGTATGCCATAAATGTTGGAATGCTGTTTTCTCTTTTTGCAAAGCAAGATGTGCTGTTATAGGTTTTAATTTCAGTACTAATACAAAGGCTATAATTCCCGCCATTGCAGCTATCCAGAAAAACGGAATGTTCCAACCCCACAAATTAGCTATGAATAACCCAATTGGAATGCCTAAAATTTGGCTTACGCCAAAACCCATTTGTACAAAACCCATTACTTTTCCTCGTTGTTGTAAACTAAACAAATCGGCAACAATAGCCATTGAAATGGAGCTAATTACTCCGCCGAAAATTCCAGTAACAATTCGGGCAAGAACTAAAAAAGTGTACGTTGGTGCCAATGCACAAAATAAAGTTCCAATTATAAAACCAATGTAAAAGAAAAGCAAAAGCTTTTTTCGGTCAAATTTATCGGCAAATCCTGCGGTAAGCAAACCTGAAATTCCTGCACTAAAAGCATAGGCAGATACGGCAACTCCAAATTGTGATGTGGTAATGCGTAAGGTTTTCATCATAATATCTCCCAGTGGCGACATAACCATAAAATCCAATACTACTGTAAATTGTGTTATGGCTAATAAGAATATTACAAATTTTTGATAGCCTGTAAATGGGATTGATTGTTGTGTTTGTTCGTTCATTTTTGATTAGATTATTCGAGTTCATTACAGTTGAAACCGAGAGTGTTTATTATTTTAATTATGTCGATGGCAGTAAGAATACCGCTTACAATTCTTAATACACAATCAATATCTTCTTGGTCAATACTCCATTGTTGGATTACTGTATTTTTATTTAAAATGTCGCTGATAAATTCTTTATCTGCTTTGCTTTTTATATTGGTGGCAAATACCAATATGTTATTAAAGTTTGCATCCATGGCAAAATTTTTAAGGTGTTAAAGCTTTTATAACCAATTCAAAAGCTTCGTTTTGAATTTCTGGAGTAATGGTAAAAGGAAAACCACCCATACTTTTACCCTTATTGTGAAAACGGAGTAATGAATATAATGGACCATAAGCAATGCTCCAAAAAACTTCTTTGGAAACAGGAATCATTTCTTTTCGATTTATAGCATTCTCAAAAAAACTAATCATAATGATTTTGAAATCCTCTACACTTTCTTGCACAATATAATCGCTGTGAGAAGAATTCTGTAATACTTCCCAACAAGCCATTTCATTCATATTGTTCATCATGAATTTGGCTCTGTTTTCCCATTGCTTGCGCAGTCCATCTACAAAGTTCATTTCTGCCGAAAAATCTTTCATCATTTCTGAAAAGAAATTTTTGCCAATTTCAATACCGATTTTCTTTATTAGGTCTTCTTTGTCAGTGTAGTATATATAAAGTGTTGCTACAGAAACACCGGATTCTTTCGCTAAACGATTCATTGCAAAACCTTCAATGCCTTGTTTTACAATCATTTCAATAGCTTTTTGTTTTACTAAATCTTGTTTATTTATATCTCTTGTTCTCATCTTTATGAATTTGATGATGCAAATATACTATAATAAATGAATGTTCGCTTATTTATGAATAAAAAAATAAAACTGCGATGAAAATTTAGTATATTAAGATTTTTATTACTAACATAATACGCTACATTATTTATTAAATTTCATAAATAAATTTATCTTTTTTATATCTTTATAAAATAAATTTATAATCATGACCATACAACAATTCAAATATATAGTTGCGCTAGATAACGAACGCCATTTTGCTAGAGCAGCGGAAGTTTGTATGGTAACACAACCTGGACTTACAATACAATTAAGAAATCTGGAAGAAGAAATAGGTATTAAGATTTTTGATCGAAACAAAGTACCATTAACACCAACAATTCTTGGAGTAGAAATTATAAATAGAGCAAAGAAAATATTACGAGAAGTAGATGAAATTCGTGATTTTGTGGTAAACGAAAAAAATATTTTAGAAGGCGAACTTAAACTTGGGATAATTTCGACGCTTTCGCCTTATCTTATTCCGTTGTTTATAAAAGCGATGAAAATAGCCACGCCTAAAGTCCATTTTGTTATCAAAGAAGCAAATACTGGACAGCTAATGCACGATTTGGAATCAGGCATAATTGATGTAGCAATTATGGCAACGCCAACTGGAAATTCAAATTTGATAGAACATCCTGTTTTTAAAGAGCCATTTGTAGCTTATTTGAATACAAGTCATCCAATGGCTTCAGAGGATTATTATGTACTTCAACCAAATGATAAATCAGAATTATTGCTGCTACAAAACGAATATTGCTACAATGCACAACTACTAGATATTTGCGAAATGGAAAATACTGGAAAAATACAAGAACAATTCAGTTATGATATTAGTTCTATTGAAACCTTAAAAAATTTAGTTCGGGCTGAATTAGGATTTGCAATTATTCCAGAACTTTCAATTCTTAATGAAAAAGAAAAGGGATTATTTAAACCTTTCAGAGAGCCAAAACCAGTTCGAGAAATCAGTATGGTTGTATCTGATACTTTTTCAAAAAAATTACTTCTTGAAAAAATGAATGAAGCAATTTGGAACTGTTTACCAGAATCGCTTCAACAAAATTTTGTGTATCGCAAAATTAGATGGAATGATTCTCCTTATTTTATAAAATCAATACGTTCTTTGAAAGCATAAAATAAAAAACGGTTGCATTTTTTTTGCAACCGTTTTTTATGTTTAATTGATTTTGATTTCTTGATTATGCGGATAACGTTACAGATAAAGTAATTTCGGTATTCAATAATTTCGAAATTGGACAAATTTCTTTTGCTTTTTGAGCTGTTTTCTCAAATTCATCTGATGTAATTCCGGGTACTTTTCCGTTTAATTCTAATTCAATTAAAGTAATAGCACCATCTTCAAATTTAACTTTAGCAACTGTATTCAAATCTTCCGGAGTAAAACCTGCTTCAGAAAGCAAGAAACTCAACTGCATCGTAAAACAACCTGAATGTGCCGCAGCGATAAGTTCTTCCGGATTAGTTCCAACACCTTCTTCAAAACGAGTTTTGAATGATAATTGAGCGTTGTTTAGTGTTGTGCTTTGTGTACTGATGGTTCCTTTTCCTTCCATTCCTGTACCTTTCCAATTTGCGTTTGCGGTTCTTGTAAATTTCATAATTTCAATTATTTAGTAACTATTTTTAAATCAATGATTATTTGATAGTGCAAATTTATGGAGGTGATTTATATTAATCAAATTAATAATTTTTCAACCTTATAATATTTATTTATAACACTTCGTTTTTTCAATGGTTTGCTATAATTCACTTCATATTTACTAAACCTAAATTATTGTTTATTGCAAACTTATCTCTTAAAATTTTCATATCCTCACTCACTTTTTTATCGAGAACCTTTGCATAATGTTGAGTAGTTCCTAAATTTTTGTGTCCAAGCATTTTGCTTACTGATTCAATAGGAACCCCATTTGTTCGCGTTTCAGTCGTTGAAAAAGTGTGTCTGGCAATGGATAAGTTAATTTTATTCTAATAAAAAATTTAGTTCTTTAGATGTTTTATTTGGTATAAACTCAATTAAATCATAATCTGCCAAATCATTTATTATAAAAGGATCATTTTCAATAATTTTTTCCAATATCATTTTACAATTAACATTAGATAAAATTATTCCACCAGTTCTTGGCACCTTTCTTCCCGAAACAATAAAATTACCTAATCTATATTGTTCATTAAGAAATTCTATATGCTCGTCTAAAAATTGGTCAATTTTTTCAAGGTTAGATTTATATGTAATATTTAGTACAAACATTTTATTGAGATTGAAATTCGATTTTGATTCTTAAGTTCACCTTTATTTTCCAGTAAGTATTTTATATTCTACAGGTATTGTAACTCCTTTTAAATGGTTCGTAAGTCCGTATAAAATTAAAATTGTCAAACTGAAACCGAAAATCAATATTACTTTTGACTGTCTGATTGGTGTTAACCCAAAAATTGATTGTTCCCTTTTTTTATTATGAATTGAAGCAATGTGTCCGAAAAATGAAAGGATTGCCAAACCATAATAAGGTATAAAAAATAAGTTGAAAGGAAATGAATTCAGTCCAGCTACACCAAAATAAAAGTTTGTGTCAAGTTTTAAAAAAAATCGTCCGCCAAAAACTGCACTCAAATGAATTATAAAAAATATAGCCAAATAAAGCCCCGACCAAATATGTAATTTATCAAAGTTGGATATTGCAGTTTTTTTGCTTGTTATAAATAATTTGAGACCTGAAACAATTTGTACAAATACTGCTAATAACAAAATTGACTCTACGAAAATGTTACGATAAAAAATTCGTAAAGTATTCATCATTTCAATATGTCTTTCCGTACCAAAAATGCTACAGAAATGGTTAAATAAATGTAGTCCTATGAAAATAGTTATTGCAAGTCCTGATATGTAATGGATTTTATTTGTTTTCATTTTTTATCTTCTGGTTGTTATTGTATAGCTCTAAAATACTGAACGACCTAAAGCTGTTGTTCGTTGCTTTATTTGTGTTTTTTCAGTTTTACAATTATTATAAAGCTATAACAAATCTAACTTTGTTTTTTCCAACACCTAAAATTCGATTGTAAAACTTAATGGCTCTTTCGTTAAAGACAGGTGTTTGCCATTGGATATTAATACAATTTTCATTTTCAGCAATCTGTTTTAAGTTTTCAATAATTTCCTCTCCAATTTTATAACCTCTAAAATTTTCTTCAATGAAAAGACAATCCATATACATAAAATTCTGTGCATCCCAAGTTGAAAAATCATAAGTATAGGTGCAGAAGCCGCCTATATTTTTATTAATCTCAACAATTAGACAAAATAATTTTGGGTTGTTCGAGAATATAGCATTTTGAAGAAGTTCCTGCTTTCCGTTCGGGTTATAATTTGCTTGCTCAAATGCTGCGTGTTTTTGGCATAATTCTACTAAAATAGGTAAATCATTAATCTCGCATTTTCGTATTATAAATTCCATTGTTGATTGATTTCGGTTTGTAAAAAAGTGATGAATTGATGAAAATACTCTGGATAGGTTTTTTTGTTTAAAATCGCAATAAAATGATTTCTCTTTAATCCGTTTTTACCAATTTTTATAGATTTTAGTTTGCCACTTTTTAGATACGGTTGCAATGCCCATTTTGCCATAGACATAATTCCCATATCTGCTTTCACCATTTCGATAGATGCTTCTGTTAATGGTAAAGCGGTTATTTTTAGTGGTTTTATTTTTGCAGGTTCTAAAACTAATTTATGAATAGTAACTGTTTCTAAAGGAAAGGAATGAATGAATAAATGTTCGTTTTCAAAATCCTTTGCGACAACAAATTTTTTATTCACCCACGAATGTTCTTCAGAAACTACCATTACCATTTCATCTTGAAAAAGTTCTTGATATTTTATATTTTCATCCTTTAATTGGTCACTAACAATTGCAATATCTATTACATTATCAAGTAGTTTTTGCAATGGATAGTGAGTTGCTTCTGTTACTATTTTCAAATTTACATTTGGATATAAAACTTGAAACTGTTTTAATACCGAAGGCAACCAATGATAACTGGAGTAACATTCGGTACTAATTCTTATTTCTCCAAATTCTCCAAAAACCATTTGTTTTATCTCCAGTTCGGCTTCGGAAAGTTTATAGAGAATATCATTAGCTAAATCATATAATTTTTCTCCAGCTTTTGTTAAAACCATTTTTTTGTTTGCTCTCAAAAAAATTGATGTTCCCAGTTGAGATTCAGTTTCTTTGAGTTGATGGCTCAATGCTGATTGAGTTAAATGTAGTTTGTCGATTGCCTTTGTAATACTTCCTTCTTCAACAATTGCTTTAATTAATCTTAAATGTCTTATTTCCATTTCTCAATATTTATTTAACAAAGTAACAACATTTAAACTTTGATTTAATATGAAAATAATTAATGATTTAGATGAATTCTTTTCGTTTTCATGAATTAAAATGTTGTTTTAGTTTTGCAAATATTAATAATCAAACAAAAATAAAATGGCACAACAAATTAAACATTACGAGAACAAATTAGCATTTGAAATGGATCCTTCGGACTTATTTGATGCGCTTAATAATGAAGAAAAAATTATTGCACTTGACGCAAGAAAATCTTTTGGGTTTGAAGCCGAACATATTCCAAATGCAATCAATATTCCTCATCGAGAAATGAATGAAGAAAGTACGAAACATTTAGATAAAACTATTTTGTATGTAACTTATTGCGATGGAATTGGTTGTAATGCTTCTACAAAAGGTGCATTAAATATGGCGAAATTAGGATTCAAAGTCAAAGAATTAATAGGCGGAATTGAATGGTGGAAATTCGATGGATATGCAACCGAAGGCACCAAAGGAAAAACAGGACAAGGAATTGAATGTGCTTGTTAAAATATATTGAGCAAAATTTAATTTAAATTTTGCTCAATTCTTGTTTTTTATAAAATGAACACTACATTATTTTTTGATTTGACATTTCAATATTATTAAACTTATTTCTCAAAATCATCATATCCTCACTTACTTTTTTATCTAAACCTTTGCATAATGTTGAGTGGTTCGCAAGTTTTTATGTCCAAGCATTTTACTCATGCTTTCAACTATGACGTCATTTGTAAGAAATAAAACCGTTAAGAAGCGTGTTGAGCAATGTGATATTTCATTGCAAACTATCAATTTTCTCTCTTTTTTTTAATTCATCATAAGCCAAATCATAATCTGGTCTCAAAGTACCCATCAATCTGTCCCATATTGTAAAGTATAATCCATAGTTTCCTTTAAAAAATTGATGATGTTGGTTGTGGGCTATCGAAGTATTCATCCATTTTCCTAGCCAATGTTTATTAAATCCTTTAGGATATAATTCAAAGCCTAGATGTCCATAAACATTATAGATTATGCTGAAAATAAAAAAAGATGTTAGAAGTATGGGATGAATTGGAATTGTGAATAGAAAAATAACAAATATTAACGATTCTAATACCGCCTCAAGCGGATGAAACGCATAAGCAGCCCAAGGTGTTGGATTGGTGGATTTATGATGAATTAAATGAAACTGTTTAAATAGCCACGGCGAATGCATTAACCGATGCATCCAATAAAAATAAGTATCGTGCATAATTATCATTAAAGGAAAAGCTAGAAAAAGATATAATATACCATAGTCGTTGCTGTCTTCGTAAAATGTTGTCAGTGGTCGTAAGGTATCATTTCCCAAAAGTAAAAGTGGTGGTATGGAGAAAATTACAATTGACAGCGTTGAAAAAGCAATTTCTCTTTTATAGTCTTTTATTTTAGGAAATTTCAATTGTATTTTTTTATATGAAATTCGTTTCTTTAGTAGCACATAAAATAGTATAAAAACAGGTGTTACTACTAAAAAATATTTGTTAGCAACGTCTAATAATTGCCATAAAATTTTGTCCCAAGTCATCGTTATTATTTTTTAAAATTATTAATTAATACGAACAAAAGTTA
>NZ_JAYWFT010000148.1:0-8535 GCF_043778725.1 Flavobacterium sp.
AATAACCATTCAAGAAACTTTAAAAACTAATGAATTATTACAAGAAAATCCGTCTATAGATAATCATCCAAAAATCAATTCATTACAAAGTAAAATTGCTATTTTAAATGTAGAACGAAAACTAAAAGCCAATTCATTATTGCCCAAAGTAGATGTAGCTTATTATTATTTATCCGAACCAAATTATTTAAACACAACCAATTTTAATAATTATAAAATTGGAATGAATGTTTATTTTCCACTATTTTTAAGAAAAGAACGCGGAAGTTTGAAATTGGCAGAATTTAAAATTCAAGATTCACAATTTGATTTAAATCTTGAGCGGTTACAGTTAAATAACAAAATCAATGCACAACAAAATGAAATAAAATCATTAGAACGACAACGCAAATTGATTCAAAAACTAGTCGAAGATTATAATACAATGTTATCCTCAGAAGAGCGATTGTTTTCATTTGGCGAAAGTTCTATGTTTTTAATAAACTCACGAGAAAATAATTTGGTAAGTTCGCAACTCTCTAAAATAGCATTAGAAAATCGTTATCTAACCTCTAATGCCGAACTATTTCGAATTATGGCAAATCCTGATTAAAAAAATCAATAAATAGAATCAATTTACATAGCTTTGTATCACAAAATGAAGCTATGATAAACCCATCGGCAAACGGCTGGATTGATAAATATTTTGTCGAACAAAAAAACGTGTTTGATTATACCGACATTGACAGTTTGTCGTTTTATAAAAGCATTAGAAAAACCGGTTTTATTTATGGACACATAATTGCCATAAATTCTAATTATGAAATAGATATTTCGCAATGGAAATCAGAAGAATTATCTAAAGTTGCCTTACTAAACACTTTGTTTGAAACCTACTGCTTTACCACAAAACAAACTGATAGCGAAGAATTTATAAAAAAAACTGTAGCATTTTATAAAGAAATGACTCCTAAAGGTTTTGGGTTTTTAAACAAAATAATTCCTTCATCACAGAGTTCAAAATTGGAAAATCTAATTGATGAACGTGTTCAAACCAACAAAGATATTATTAGCAAAAATTTCTCTCATATTGTTACCAATGCCTTGCTATTTGTTGATGTATTGGCTTTTCGTCATTACTTACTTGAAGATGCAATTCCAGACAAATATTTGAAACGGATAGAAGAAACAATAATGAGTTTGGTTTCGTTGGCATTGAATGTAAAAACACAAAAATCACAAAATGATGCTTTGTTAATTAAACTGTTTGAAGCTTCTGTTCGCTATACAAAATTTTCTAAAATTGATATTCAAACATTAGAACAATTGCCGTTAGAGTATTTCAAAGACGATTTAGAAAAATTCTATTTAATTGATTTAACAGGACTTACACTTTGGAACGATGGAAAAGTAGAAAACGACGAAATTTATTTTTTACACAAACTTGCAGAAAATTGTTCAATATCGGATGAATTTGTAATAGAAAGTAGCACTACAACCAATGATTTTATAGCTACACACAAAAAAGAAATTCAATATTTTAATTACTCCAATCCGGTAAAGCATTTTTATGATCAGACGACTAATGGTGTTCAGGTTTTAATAAAAAGAAATCAAAAACGACTGACCAAAGAAATTTCTGAAAGTAAAGAATTGATGCAACTTTTGGCAAAATCTACACAGAGAGATTTGAGTAGTGATGAAAAAAAGAAAGTAAAAAAACAGCTGCTCGACATTTGCAAAAGCATTCCATCGTTAACTATCTTTTTACTTCCTGGTGGCGGATTGTTATTACCTATTTTGATAAAATTTATACCGCAATTATTACCTTCAGCTTTTAATGAAAATCTAGAAGATTAAAATTTTAACTGATATACTTCGTCTAAATCTTCGTTGCTGCTCATATTTACTTCTAAATCGGTTACATAACCAGAATTTAATCCGTAAGCCCAACCGTGTAAGGTTAAATCTTGACCATTTCGCCATGCACCTTGAACAATTGACGTTTTAGCCAAGTCAAATACTTGCTCTTTCACGTTCAATTCTACAAATTTATTAAACCTATCTTCTTCATTTTCAATAGAATCTAAATATACATTGTGCAATCGATAAACATCCTTAATGTGACGAATCCAGTTGTCTATAATGCCTATAGAATCATTACCCATTGCAGCTTTTACACCACCACAACCATAATGTCCGCATACAATTACATGCTTAACTTTTAAAACATTAACGGCATAATCTAGTACACTTAACATATTCATATCAGAATGAACTACCATATTAGCAATGTTTCTGTGTACAAAAACTTCACCTGGCTTTGCACCAATAATTTCATTTGCAGGAACACGACTGTCGGAACAACCTATCCACAACAATGGTGGTGTTTGACCTTTAGATAAATCTTTAAAATACTCAGGATCAATAGCCAATTGATTGTCAACCCATTGTTTATTATTATCCAATATTTTTTTATAGAAATCACTCATGAGATTATATTATTTTTTTAAATGTACTTTTAATTTATTAAGTATTTCAATAAATATCAAATGTACTATTAAAAAGCCATTAATCAAACAGTTATTGCTTAGAGATTAATGGCTTAAATTTAGTTAATGTTTTAATTCGGTAACCGAAAAATTTGGATTTTCATCGTCTTTTATATAAGACACATCATCATAAAAAGTAACATCACCAGTTTCAATATTATGCATTGCTCCTACTACTCCAATTTCGCCATTTTCAATCATTTGCTCTAAAATAAAACTGCGCTCAATGATATTTTTCACACTTCGTTTTACATTAATTTGAGACACATTTTCTACAAATTCACCATTTTTAGAAGTTCTGTCAGTAGTTATGGTCTTTTCTTCATAAACTGCTGGTTGAATTTTAGACAACAATTCGGTTAAATTACCCATTTCTACGTGATCGCAAGCTCCTTTTATTGCACCACATTTACTGTGACCTAAAACTACAATTAACTTAGAACCAGCAATTTTACAGGCAAATTCCATACTGCCCAGAATATCTGAATTGACAATATTACCAGCAATTCTCACAGAAAAAATATCGCCCAAGCCTTGATCAAAAATTAGTTCGGCAGATGTTCTACTGTCTATACAGCTTAAAATTATTGCAAACGGCCATTGTCCGTCTCTGGTGTCGTTAACTTGCTCCAACAAATCACGATGTGCTTGAAGGTTTTTAATAAATCTTTGATTTCCTCCTTTTAAAATTTCTAATGCTTTTCTTGGAGTTATTGATGATTGTAATTCTTTATTTAATGTTTTCATGTTTTTTATTCTTTAAAATCAGTATTTTTAATTTCTACTTGTACAGTTTGTCTTTTCATAGCATCGTATTTATGCTCGTAAGTTACTGTGTTTTTAAATCCGTCACTATTTTCTAGATTGTAAGCTTTTTTAAATCCTATTAATTTTACTTTTATATTTTCTTCTTTAGCTCTAAACTTTTTAAAATCTTTAATTAAATCTAAAACATCGTGAGCAATATAAACGGTATCGGAAGCATTAATTACTACTTTAGAATTTTCTGGAATAGAAATTAATGTAGTTTTTATTGCCGATTTATTTAAAAAAGACACTTCTTGAGCCAAATCTATATGAATAATATCGCCATCATGATATTGTTCTTTAGTAAAACGATACGCCCGTTTAGCATTTCCTACCAATATAAAAATAACATTAATAACCATTCCCAAAGCTACACCTTTTAGCAAATCTGTAAAAACAACAGCTACAAAAGTTGCTATAAATGGTATAAATTGATAAATTTTATCTTTCTGCCAAAAGTGTTTAACCGTTTTAGGACTAGCCAATTTGTATCCTATTAATAATAAAATTGCTGCTAAAGTTGCGTAAGGAATTTTATTTAAAAAAGCTGGAATTGCCAATACACTTATCAATAGTAATGATCCATGAATGATGGTCGACATTTTAGATTTTGCTCCAGCATTATTATTAGCAGAAGTTCTTACAACAACAGATGTCATTGGTAAACCACCAAGCAAAGCACTAACAATATTACCAATACCTTGGGCTTTCAATTCAACATTAGTGTCAGAATATCGTTTTTGGGCGTCCATTTTATCGGCTGCTTCCATGCACAAAAGTGTTTCAATAGACGCAACTACGGCAATTGTACCAGCAACAAACCAAACTTTGGTATTGGTTATAGCCGAAAAATCGGGAGTAATAATTATGTTTTTAAGTTCGTTAAAAGTGGTTGGTATTGGTAAATTTACTAAATGCTCTTTAGAAATTGCCAAACTGCTTCCGGTACTTGTAAAATATTCATTCAATAAAACACCCACAATTACAGCGATTAATGCTGCTGGAACTAATTTTAGCTTTTGCAAAAATGAAAATTTTACCCAACCAATTAAAATCAGTAAAGAAACCAAGGTAATAATAATTGAACCTAGTTGTACGTGATTAAAAACAGATAATAATTCGGAAAAAGTATTTTGTCCGTCTATCTGAGAAAATGCTTCGTCACCTTCAAAATCTGAATCATAACCTACTGCATGCGGAATTTGTTTTAGAATAATAATTACTCCTATTCCGGCAAGCATTCCTTCAATTACATTACTAGGAAAATAATTAGAAATGGTTCCTGCTTTTATAAATCCGAGTGCCAATTGAAAAATTCCAGCTAGAAGAACGGCTAATAAAAAAGTATTGAAAGATCCCAAATCGGTTATTGCGGTTAGAACAATTGCAGTTAATCCTGCTGCTGGTCCAGAAACACTTAAATGCGATTGACTAAGAAAGCCAACAATAATACCACCTATAACTCCCGAAATAATACCTGAAAAAAGTGGTGCGCCCGAAGCCAATGCAATTCCTAAACACAAAGGAAGTGCCACCAAAAAAACCACTAAACCCGATGCAAAATCAGATTTAAGGTTCGCAAAAAGATTGATTTTTTTTGTCATACCTTGATTAAATTAATACATAAAATTATTCCACTTTTGTGAAAATTTTGGTTTGTATTAAACTAATTCTGGTGGTTGAGAAAATATTTCGTCAGCTACGTTATCATGCTTTGATACGCTTTTGGAAACAATTTTAGAAGTTTTAATTTGTGATAAATCAAGAAAAACAAATTCATAGGTGTGACTTAAATCTGCTTTTATTTCTTTCAAATCTTTGTGAATCTCCTCTTCAGAAAAACTGTAAAATATGGAAACATCGGTGCTCTTTTCTATTAACGTAACAATTGTTGGCGTTAAAAGAAAAGTAATAAATAGTACCAAAACTAATTTTACACAAAAATTCATAATACAAAAATAGCTATTCAATTTAGTAAAGAATAGCTATTATATAATTTTTAACAAAGATTTTTTAAATTGCCTGCTCTAACCAAGCACTCATCATCCAGATAGTTTTCTCTTGTTCAGAAATAAAGTCACTCATCATAGAATTAGTACCTTCATCATTTATTTCGGCAGCTTGCGATAAAATAACACGTTCTATTTTTAATAAATGAGACAATGAGTTAAGAATCAAGTTAATTGCTTCTTCATCATTGTGAATATTTTTTCCTACTGGCAATTTACTATTATTGGTATAATCATCAAAAGTATGCAAAGGAGTTCCGCCTAGGGTTAAAACCCTTTCTGCAATTAAATCTATTTTTAATTGGCTATCGTTGTATAATTCTTCAAATTTTATGTGTAAATCAAAGAAACGCTTTCCGCGAATATTCCAATGCAAACCTCTTAAATTCTGATAATATACTTGAAAATTTGCTAACAAGATATTTAATTCGGCAACCAAAACTTCTGTTTCTTTAACTGGTAATCCTAATCTATTTACTTTCATGATAATTTATATTTAAACAAAATTACAAATTATTGTAGTTTGATATTATAAATTAAATTGATAGTTTTTATATTTGCATCAAATTTTACTATATAATGACAATTACACAACTTAAATACGTTTTGGCTGTTGCCGAACACAAAAATTTTACTTTGGCGGCCGAAAAATGTTTTGTTACTCAGCCAACATTAAGCATGCAAATTCAAAAAGTAGAAGAAGAACTTGGAATTCAAATATTTGACAGAACTAAAAAACCAATTCAATTAACAGAAATTGGTCACAAAATAGTGAATCAATCTAAAAATATTGTAAATGAAGCCGATAGAATTCAAGATATTGTAGATCAACAAAAAGGATTTATTGGAGGCGAATTTAGATTGGGAATTATTCCAACAATTATGCCTACACTCTTGCCGATGTTCTTGAGTAATTTTATAAAAAAATACCCAAAAGTTAAACTTATTATTGAAGAATTAAATACCGACGATATAATTTTTAAATTAAACAACGGTCATCTTGATGCTGCTATTGCTGCAACACCATTAAACGAAGAAAAAATTAAAGAAGTGGTACTTTACTTTGAACCATTTGTGGCTTACATTCCAGAAAGTCATGGAAGTTTCAATAAAAAAGAAATTGAAATTTCCGATTTGAATTTAGATGAAATTCTACTTCTTCAAGACGGACATTGTTTTAGAGACAGTATTTTAAATTTATGCAAAAACAATAAAAATTCTGATAGTAATCATTTTCAAATAGAGAGTGGTAGCTTTGAAACGCTTATAAAACTAGCCGATGAAGGATTAGGAACAACATTACTACCTTATTTACATACTTTAGATTTGAAAGAAAAAGACCAACTAAAACTAAGACAATTTGCAGAGCCAAAACCTGCTAGAGAAGTAAGTTTAATATATCCAAAAAATGAATTGAAAATTCATATTATTGATGCCTTGCGTGCAACTATTGCTGGCGTTGTAAAAGGTGCAATAGTATTTCAAAATGTTCAAATAATAAGTCCAAAACCTTCTAAATAATAAAAGGATTCGCTTTACGCGAATCCTTTTTTAATTTTTTCATTTTTAATTTCGGTTAAACATTGCTGTAAATCTGGTTTATTGATTGTGAAATAGGACAGCCAATTTTGCAATTGATCAATCTCATAAGGCAATAAACTGTTAACCGCTTTTTTTAACTTTCTTTTAAAAAGATTAGGGTCAATACTTACACTTTCCAATTCTGATTTAGTGTAATCATAAATCATTCTAGGCATAGGTTTTAAGTTTAGGTTAAATCGTATCGTTGATTTTTGGGCAAAAACGTTAAGTAAATGTACATTGTTAAAACATAGTTAACAAATAAAAAATGTTATTTTAATCGTTTAAAAGCAAAAATATACGATATTTTACATAAATTAACATTTTATATAACTTTTTACTTACAAAAAAATAAAAGTATTTCATAAAAAAAAGGAACCGTTTAAGTTCCTTTTAGTTTTATTAGTTGCCAATGAGTAAGCATTGCCTTAATTCGGGCTTCTCCAATGTGAAATTAAACAGCCATTCTGTTAATTGTTCAATTTCATAAGGTAAAAGTGTTTTAAAGGCCTTTTCTAATTCTTTGCAAAAAAGACTTGTATCAAAACTAACTCTTTCAAGCACTGACTTAGTGTAGTCATAAATCAATCTAGACATAAAAATTACTAATTTGGTTAGACTTTTAGGTAGAACATGAGGTAAAAACGCAAATTTTCAACCTTTATTTTACCAAAAGTATGAAAATTATTAACAGCTAATTTAAATTTAACTTTAATTTTTGATTGCGCGTAGCATTTCTCTTTTTCCCGGTGCTCCTGGAAGTTTTTCTACTGTAAAACCACAATCTAACATAGCTTTTTTAATTGAAGAACGACAAGCATATGTAACTAAGACACCACCAGATTTCATTGATCGAAACATTGTTTGAAAAATTTCTAAAGACCACAATTCAGGTTGTACTCTAAATCCGAAAGCATCGAAATAAATTAAATCGAAAACATTCTCATCATCAATATCTTGAAAAAATTGTTTTCTTTTGGTTAGCGAAAAAGTAGGTGATAGTGTCTGCTTTTCTTCCCAAGCAATTTCATGCATTTTATTGAAAATCAAACTTTCATCTGAAGCATCCAATTGAGATACATAATTCATTTGCAAGGCTTCATCAACAGCAACAGGATATGCTTCTACGCCAACATAATTAATATTTTGATTGATTTTTTGTGCTTCTAAATAAGTTATAAAAGCATTCAAACCCGTTCCAAAACCTATTTCTAAAATAGAAATAGATTGTCCTTCACTCGAGCTTTTCCCATCAGGCGAAGCAAATAAAGTAAATCCACTTTTTATGAATACATGATAGGCTTCTTGAATGGCACCGTGTTTAGAATGATAACTTTCATCCCAATCTGGAAGATGAATAGTTGTTGAACCGTCTTGTGTTGTTAGAATTTCTCTTTTCAAAATTTACTCTTCAATATATAATTTTTTAATCTTCGAAATTGGTCCACCGCATTTACTTTCGTGACATTTTATACAAGCATCAACGCCATAGTTAAAATGTTTAACAACCGGCGGATTCAAGTATCTAACGCAACATCGTTAGTTATTTAGTTAGTATCAAAAATAGCATTTTTCGTTTAAAATCTGCTTAATTTTAGAATAACTTT
>NZ_JAYWFT010000149.1:0-23924 GCF_043778725.1 Flavobacterium sp.
GAAACAAATCCATAAGAATTGTGTTGTTCTAAAACTAATTTTATGCAATCTTCTTTAAATGCATAATCATATTTAACTTTTCTTTCCATAAAAAATGCACCAAATAGTGTCTAACTTTTTGGGGCATGTCCATAATGGGAGTATTTTTTCTATTTAATTATTTCTCGGTTGATGTAAACCCAACCCGTTTTTGTTTCTACATTGTCTCTTTCAATTACATAATAGTAAGTTCCGTCTGGTAACTCATTGCCAGAATCAGATAATCCACTCCATTCATTTACATAATTTGTTTTAGAGTAAACTTTTGTTCCATATCTATTATAGATACTCAATTGTTTAACATTTAATCCTGTTAAATCAAATGTGTCATTAGTTTGATCATTATTTGGTGAAATTCCTCGTGGTATTGAACAAGTGACATCATTAGCATTAAATATTCCGTTGTTAGAACATGTTGATCCTGTTCCATTTGGAATAGTTACAATGCATGTATATTGTCCAGGAGAACTTGGTGATACTTCAAGTGTTGAATTTGTTGCGCCAGTAATTATTGTACCAGAAGGATTTAACCAAGTGTAACTTGCAGTATTTGGATTGAAGTTTACCGCAACTGTTTCTACTATATAAATACTTCCTTGACATCCACCATTCATTGTAAATATTGGAGAAGGAGTTATTGTTATTGTAACAGCTTCTTGATCGCTACAAGTTCCGTTGTGAGCATAAACATATAGCGTTTGTGAGGTCGTTAATGTAGCCGGAAGTGTTATTTGTGTTCCAGTCCCATTTTGACCTGTAAAATAGTTTCCTACTGCTGGAGTTGGTAAAGTATAGCTATTACAAGCATCAACATCAGCAATCGGATTAATAACAGGAGTTAACGTTATATTTACTGTAAAACTATTTTCTACAAAACAATTTGGTGTTGTTCCAGTTTGCGCATACACATAAATTGTTTGTGAAGTTGTAACTGTAGTTCCAGCAGGTAGCATTGTTCCAGTACCACCAGATGCAGTATAATAGTTTCCAGAGGTTAATGCTGGTAAAGTATAGCTATCACATACGTTTACATTTACTGACGGTGCTATTGTAGGAGTAACATTAATTGTAACAACAAAACTATTTTCAACAGAACAATTTGGTGTTGTTCCAGTTTGGGCATACACATATATTGTTTTTGTAGTTGTTATTACAGTTCCAGCAGTTAACATGGTACCAGTTCCACCAGAAGAAGTATAATAGTTTCCAGATGTTAGTGTTGGTAGCGTATAACTATCGCATGCAGTAACATTTACTGAAGCAGCAATTGTTGGAGTAGTATTAATAGTTACAACAAAGCTGTTTTCAACAAAACAATTTGGAGTTGTTCCAGTTTGCGCATACACATAAATTGTTTGCGTAGTTGTAATTGCAGTACCAGCAATTAACATTGTTCCTGTTCCACCAGAAGCGGTATAATAGTTTCCAGATGTTAGTGTTGGTAACGTATAACTATCGCATGCAGTAACATTTACTGAAGTAGCAATAGTTGGAGTAGTATTAATAGTTACAACAAAACTGTTTTGAACAAAACAATTTGGAGTTGTTCCAGTTTGCGAATACACATAAATTGTTTGCGTAGTTGTAATTGCAGTGCCAGCAATTAACATTGTTCCTGTTCCACCAGAAGCGGTATAATAGTTTCCAGATGTTAGTGAAGGTAACGTATAACTATCGCATGCAGTAACATTTACTGAAGCAGCAATTGTTGGAGTAGTGTTGATAGTAATGACAAATGAAGTATCAGAATTACATGATCCTAGTTGATAATTTATATATAATGTTTGTGAAGAAGTTACTAAACTTCCTGCGGTTAATAATGTACCTGTTCCGAGCGATCCAGTATAATAGTTATTATTGGCGGATAAAGCTGGTAATATATAACTATCGCAACTTGTAACGTTTGGTAATGAATCTGGAGCACCAGTGCTTATAGTTATTGTAAAACTTGCATCAGAAATACAATTTGGACTCGTTCCAGATTCAGCATGTATGTAAACAGTTTGATTTGAGCTTATTACTGTGCCAGAAGGAAGTAAAGTTCCAGTACCATTAGCGCTTGTATAATAATTTCCTACAGATATATTTGGTAAAACATAGTTACCACATGAAACTACGTTTGCAACTTGAGCAATTACAGGTGTTGCAATTATTGTAACTGTAGTTTGAGTTGTAAATAGTGGACAACCACCAGACGCAGCAATTAAATAAGTTACTGTATATACTCCAGGAATACTTGCACTGGGCACTATGTTTCCAGTATTAGTATCAATTGATAATCCAGAAGGTGTTGATGAATAAGATCCTCCAGAAGTACCAGTTCTTATTATTTGTTGAACGCTTGATACATTGTTACAATATGCAGGGTTTGAATATGCTATAGTTGCGTTAGACGGAGCAGTAATAATAACTGTTCTTGTTGTTGTTATTGCAGGTATATTATTACAAGGTCCACCAACAGTAGTTGCAGTTGTACTAGTTATAACATAGGCTCCAGGAGTACTTGCAGATAAATCAATAGTTCCAGTTGTAGGATTAATTACTAATCCAGGAGTTGACGAATAAGTACCAGCAGCTGCAGCAGGAGCCAAAACAGGTGTTGGATCTACACCATCTTGACAATAAGTTGTAAGAGGATAATTAAAAGTATTTATTGGAAAGCAAGACGTTGTTCCTCCGCCATTATTTGTTTGTGTAAATGTAACATTACCTGCTTGATTAGAGAAGTTTGTAATCATAATTACATATACTTCACACAATTGTGCATTAGGAATACAAATAATTTCTTGAGGTGCAGTAGAATAGCTACAAGCGTGCAAAGTTCCAGGACATCCTGTTGCTGGTGTTGGAATTGGTGTTGCGCCTGGCAATGGATTTTGAGGAACTCCAGAACAAGCTGCGTTTAAATCTGAAAATGGTCCCCAAGCTACATAATCAACATCTCTTGGGATACCATTATTATCTACTTGAGAGATTAAATAACTTAATGGACCAGCAGCATTTACTTGTAAAAAGAAAAATGCAGGATTTGGAGATGTAAACAAACAGCCAATTTGACCTAAACTTGGTACATTGGTTGAGTTAGCATAAGTAACAGTTTGTCCTGTACAAAATGCTGGTGCCTCTGTACATGGAAGTGTTCCTATACAAAGATTAAAGTTAACTAATTGTTGTGTAGCTGATGCTGAATAAATTCTTATGTAATAAGTAACTCCAGCAGTTAATCCAGCTCCAGTATTACAGGATAATTGAGTTAACGAACCACAATTTGATCCTTGAAATATAGCATAATCTAAATCTGTGTTAGCAGGTGTAACATTATTAAAAGAGATAATGTGAGTTGCAGCTGTGGCTGTAAAAGTATACCAAACATCATCGTTTGCCACTCCTGGAGGACAGTTTACCGCAGGTAATGATTGCGTTGCTCCAATTAAAGTTCCTGGAGTAGTTTGAACGCAATTTAAATTTTGATTTACGATTGCGAATGATGCAGTACTACATTCGTCATTTACAGGTAAAGTACCAAATGTTAAAGGCTGTGACCATAAACTTACATCCGTAGGAGAACATTTTGCTCTTACATAAAATGTATATGCTGTTCCAGCTGGTAAACTTGAAATTAAATATGGATTTGTTGTAGCAATACCTAATGATGTTGGAGTAGGAGCAGGTTGTCCAAAAGGAACTAAATAGATTTCCCATGCGGTAGCCGTTCCTTGTTCAAACCAACCTAAAATTGCTGAAGTTTGAGTTACACTTGTTGCTGTTAAATTGATAGGTTTTGGGCATGTTGGTAAGAAGCATTCTGCAGTTCCTGTGTAAAGAATTGTTCCTTGTGCTCCTGTGCCTGGTGCTTTTGTATAAATAGTTGCTTGTGGTGTTAATGCTTCTTGAATTGACACACCAACTTCATTTGCAAAATTTCCTCCAGCATTCCATTGTAAACTAAATGGGATTCCATGACACAAAGGTACTTGAATCACAATTGGACCGTTTCCGGTTGTAAATGTAGAACCAATTGTTGCCACAACAATACCATTTTGAATTATGCTCATTGTATTTCCGTTCCATCCGTCACCAAATGTATCTGTCATAGTAAATGAATAGTTACATTGATTTGCAGGAGGACAAATAGTTGTGTTAAAATTGTGTACAATACTTGGTGCGCCTGTATTGGTTGCAGAACAAATAGGTCTAACATAAAAGTCATAAGATGTTCCAGATGTTAATCCAGAGACAATAGTAGGATTGTTAGGTGCTGCAGTCCATAAAGGATTATTTGGAAGTGGCGCTGGCGAATTAGCAGGAAGCACAATAATTTCCCATGAAGATTCTGGTCCAGATGTTGTCCAACCTAGTGTTGCTGATGTTTGAGAGATAAAAGTAGCGGTTAAGTTACTTGGAGGTAAACATACAGGAGTTAAGCAATCAACCGTTCCCGAAAAAATCGAAGAATTTTGTGATCCTGTTCCTGGAGGTTTTGTAAAAATTGTTTGCGAAAATGAATTTATAATTGAAACACCAATCTCATTAGCAAAAAAACCACCAGTATTCCAATATAATTCAAAAGGAAGGTTATTACACATTGGAACTACAATATTTATCGGTCCCGTTCCTGTTGTAAAGGTTGGTCCTAAAAGAGCAACTTCTATACCGTTTTGTCTAACACTTATTGTATTTCCGTTCCATCCATCACCAAATGTATCTGTAAGTCTAAATGTATAACTACATTGCTGAGCGACATCACAAATATTTGTATTAAAAGGAAAAGGTCCAGACCAAGCACTAAAAGTTCCATTATTACAATCGGCTCTTACATAATATTCGTATGCAGTTGCCGAAGTTAGTCCTGAAACAGAATAATTAGTGTTAACGGTAGTTGTCGTTCCTGCTCCTGTTGGTATTCCTGCGTTTAGTGATTGAACAACTATTTGCCAAGATGAAGCTGCTCCAGGATTACCCCAAGACAATGAAGCTGTTGTTTGTCCGAGGTTTGTAGCAGACAAATTATTTGGTTGAGGACAATTTACTTGTTGAATCAGTAATGAATAGCCAATTGTTTGTGGTGTAGCATTACTTGAAATTACTATGATATATGGAAGGCCAGCTGTAACGCTTAAACTAGGAATTGATCTTACTCCGCTTCCATTATTGGCAACTCCAGCTACACAAGTTACTCCAACATTTGGACAACCTTGATATACAAATATTCCAGACCAGTTATCATTTGGTGTCATCGTTATGCTTATTGTTCCAGTTGTTGCGGGAGTATAAGAATAGAAAACATCATTACCAGTCATATAGTTAGTTGCAGTTCCTGCGCATGCTGCAGGCTGAGTTGTATCCGTTGTATCTCCATAATTGGAGGTATTATCTGTTGTGCTGTAGGGTAAAGTTGTAATTACTATTGGTGCTGTACAACTTAGACCTGGAGAACTTGTAGAAAAGTTAAATGGACCAACCCAGTTACTAGAAGAGTTGCTACACAAAGATCTAACATAATAAACATAACCTGTAGAGGGTAATAATCCTGATGCAATATAAGGTAATGCACCATTATAAATAACACCAGAACCAGTTGGCGTAGTATTAGTTACTTCTATTTCCCATGAAGTAGAACCACTTGGATTAATCCAACTTAATTCGGCTGTTGTTTGCGAAATATTTGTTGCCGATAGATTTGTAGGTTCTAAACACCTTTGAACTATTTTAACGCCATCAATTAGCCATCTGTCTAAAGTAGTAACTGCTCCAGTAGATTGTGTATTTTTTAGTACAAAGGCTATGTATACTTGTTGTCCTGCAAAAGATGATAAATCGACTACTTTTTCTTCATAAACATTGTAAGCAGCAGATAATGTTACATCACTCCATGATGCTGGAATTGGGTTAATATTATAATTTGCTAATGTTGTTTGAGTACCTGCAACTGAATTGATTTTTATGATATATTGTGAGTCTGGATTTGCTCCATTTTGAGTAGATCTAGTCCAAAAGCGCAATTGACCATTAGCTGGAATTGTTACTAGTGGCGTAGCAAGATAATCTTCAGAGGAGTTTCCTGCTCCAATGTTTTCTCTATCCATATAAGCAGAGTTAACTCCCGAATATATATTAGCAGCTACACTCGTGATATTCCATCTTCTTGTAAGACCAATGCCATTATCAAAAACAGCCCATTGATTTCCAGTAGCTCCAGTTCCTAAAGTCCATGCAGAAGGAGTTGTTGCTGCTGGAAGATCTGGTCCTGTAGTTCCTTCAAAGCCTTCTATACCTGGTGTAGGAAACTGCGAGTATCCTAAGATTGAAAATAACAATGTAAGGGTTAATAAAATAATTTTCTTCATAAGAATATAAATTGAGTGGTTTGTTTGATTTATTGTTTAGATAATTACCAAAAATATAAAAAAAATAATAAAAACTAAGTTATATTTTGAAAATTCCTCCAAAAGCTATTATTCTTTGTAAAAACATAAAGTGTTGACTTGCTTTGTCTATATTTTCACTTGTCGTTCTTATGTCGTTCATATTTATGTAGCCTCCTTTTAATTCTGTTTGAACAAAAAAGTGTTTGAAAAAAGTCAAATTAAGACCAACCTTAGCTGATATTCCATATCCTGAAACATGAAAATCATCATGTCGTTCTTTTCCCAAAACTTTTGCATTGGTCTTAGGATACAATATACCTGTTCCTATTCCTTCTATAAGATTTAGTTGAAATTTATCTGTATTTTTAATTTTAAATATTTTTGATATATCGTCAACCCTCGCTACTTCGGTATTTATATAATTTAATCCATCTGTATGTTCAAATGTTAAAAATGGCGGTACTGCAGACACATCATCTTCAGAGTAATTTGTAAGTAAATTAACTGGTGTATTGTTGTAGGGTAAATTATTAGGATTATTGTACATTGAACCTATATCTGTTGATGGTAGGTTAATAGTTCCAGTAACATTGGCTATTTGATCTTGCCTCATAACATATTTCATGTGATCTAGGCCTATAGAAATGTTGTAATGATCGTTTATGTAATATCCCATTCTAAAGTTAGTTTGAGGTATAGTCATCCTTGCAGGATTAACATAATCAGCGTGCCAACCTTTTGGCTTATCGTCTGCGCGAACATCATAAATTGTAAAATCGTAATTATTTCCAGTGAAGTGAATATCCGATTTTGTAAAATCCTCTCTATTTCCACCCCAATAAATATAGAATTTACCTTTATTGTGTGCTGTATATTTTTCGTTATTGGATGTTTTCTGAGCGAAGATTGTTAGTGTTAAAAGAAAACAGAATAACACCGCTAAAAAATTTAATCTAAAGGACATTTTTTGTTATTTAAAATTGATTTATAGTTTTTCTAATTGCAACTAGTTTGGTCATAAGGTCTTCAAAATAATCTAGGTGAAGCATATTCGCACCATCACTTTTAGCATTTGCAGGGTCAAAATGCGTCTCAATAAAAATACCATCAACTCCTACAGCAATACCTGCTTTTGCAACTGTTTCTATCATATCTGGTCTTCCACCTGTTACTCCAGCAGTTTGATTGGGTTGTTGCAATGAATGCGTTACATCTAGAACAGTTGTAGCATACTGTTGCATAGTTGGTATGCCTCTGTAATCAACAATCATGTCTTGATAACCAAACATGGTGCCTCTATCGGTTACCATAACATTTTCATTGTGACAATCTAAAACTTTTTGAACTGCATGTTTCATGCTTTCGGGACTCATAAACTGTCCTTTTTTTAAGTTTACTGTCTTTCCAGTATTTGCAGCAGCAACGACCAAATCAGTTTGTCGCACTAGAAAAGCAGGAATTTGAAGAATATCAACATATTCTGCTGCCATTATTGCGTCTTCATTGGTATGAATATCTGTAACAGTTGGTACCTTAAAGGTTTCAGAAACTTTACGAAGTATTTTCAATGCTTTTTCATCTCCTATACCAGAAAAACTATCAATTCTAGAGCGATTGGCTTTTTTAAATGAGCCTTTAAATACATATGGAATTTCTAATTTGTCTGTAATTGTAATAAGTCTTTCGGCTATTCTCATTGCCATTTCTTCTCCTTCAATTGCGCACGGACCGGCTAAAAGAAAAAAGTTACCACTCTCGGTATACTTGATTTGTGGAATATTTTTTATGTTCATTTTTTGTGAATTTTGACATGCAAATATAATAAGAAAAAACCTTCTAACGAGACTATTAGAAGGTTTTATATATGTTAAAATTAAAGGCTCTTATTTGGTGTTTTTTATAGTAAATCCTTTTGGACAAACAATTTTTCCTTTTTCAAAAAGATTGATATACAACACGATTTTTTTTTCTGTGCCTTCTATTGTTACTTGATAAACTTCCAATGTTCCTGCACCCATAATGTTTCTTTTTGTTGGAAATGGACAACACGTGTCGATTTTTTCATAGCTAATTTTTGCACCATTTGGACCTGCAATAGCATTAAAAAAAAGAGCAATATTTCCTTGTGAATATTTTTCGTTTTCAAACCCTAAATTAATAGGATAATCTTTGTTGTATCCATATTTTGAGTCGGTAGAATATTCGGTTAATATAAATTGATTGTTCTTTACAAGAGGTTTTACAGCTGCATTATCAACATTCATTATTGTAGATTTTATGCTTCCACACGAAGAAAATAGTACTACAATTAATAATAGAAGCAATAAATTGTTTGTTTTCATTTTAAACAGTTTTTTTTATTCAAATATGTTAATTAATTATCAAATATCAAACCACTATTTCTATTTTTGTAAAAAAATAAACTTAGATATGAATTTTTTATCTCAAACTTGGCATTGGTCTGTTTCGGGTTTTATAATAGGACTTGTAATGATTGCTTTAATTTATTTTGGAAAAGTATTTGGCATGTCTTCCAATCTTAGAAGTCTTTGTTCTATGACCGGAATAGGAAAAAGAGTGCCTTTTTTTGATTGGGATTGGAAAGCTCAAAAATGGAATCTAATTGTCTTAGTAGGCGCAATGATAGGAGGTTATGTTGCAACTCATTTTTTAAATAATTCCTCTAATGTTGCTATAAATCCCGTAACAATTCAAAAATTACAATTATTGGGAATTGATGCACCTAATTCAAAATTAGTGCCCAATGCTTTATTTGGTTTTGATGTTTTTTATTCTGTAAAGAAAATATCGTTGCTTATTATTGGTGGACTTCTTATTGGTTTTGGCTCAAGATACGCTGGTGGATGCACTTCTGGACATGCCATATCTGGGTTGAGCAATTTTCAACTTCCTTCATTAAAAGCTGTTGTAGGTTTTTTTATAGGAGGATTAATAATGGTTAATTTTATTTTTCCTTTAATTTTTTAAATTATGAATTTATTAAAATATTTAATAGTTGGTTTCGTTTTTGGATTGGTTTTAACTAAAGCCGAAGCTGTTTCGTGGTATAGAATTTATGAAATGTTTCAATTTGATTCTTTTCACATGTATGGAATTATTAGCACAGCAATTGCTACAGGAATTGTTGGACTTCAAATAATTAAAAAATATAAAATTAAAGACAGTAACGGACTTCCTATTGAAATTTTAGATAAAGAAAAAGGTACTTTTCGTTATTGGATAGGAGGTCTAATATTTGGATTAGGTTGGGCTTTGGTTGGCGCTTGTCCTGGTCCAATTTTTATTCTTATTGGGGCAGGATTTATAAGTGTTGTATTAATTTTAATAGGCGCTTTACTTGGAACTTTTCTTTATGGAGTTATTAAAGATTATTTACCACATTAATTACTCTATATTGTTTTAAATCCTCAAGAATAAATCAATTATCGCTCTAAAAAAGAAGAAATATTAAATTGTAATTTAAATTATTTCTGCACTTAATCCTGCCTCTAATAATTGTGTACATTGTGGCTTTAATTCTTCTAGCGAACCAGTTTTTACAATACATTTTCCTTTGTAATGTACAAGAATAGCACATTGTTCTGCTTGTTCTGATGTATGTTCACAAACAAAAATTAAGGTTTCAATTACATGATCAAATGTGTTTACATCGTCATTATAAAGCACAATTTCATTATTAATTGCTACTTGTTCTTTAATTGAAATTTTTTCTCTAGTTTTTTCTATTGTACTCATCTATCTACAAATTTTATATTTATGCACTTTAAAATATATAGTGCAAATGTATAAAAAATCCTCAATCGTTTTTCACAATTGAGGAGTGTTTTTTTAGTCTCTTTTTGGAGTGTTCTTCTTGCTTCTTTTTTCTTCTTTTTTCTCTTTTGCCGTTTTAAGCGGTTCTTTTTTTACGGTCTTTTTTGCGTCTTGACTTTTTGCCATGATATCTAATTTTAATATTTTCGAGTATGTAAATATAATAAAATTATTCAGTTTTTGTAAGAATTGCAGTTTTATCGACTTAGAATTTTATCTTTTTCTGTTTTTTGTTCAATAATTTTAGAGTACTTTATTTTCTGATAAGTTTTCAAATAATAATATTGGTAAGCATTGTTTAATTTTCACAATTTCTCAATATTTTTTTTAAAATCTAATTTCCCCTTTCAAATTATAATGAATGATTTAGTCTAAATGACAGGTTCCTTCCATAATTAAGTATAAAAATTGCTGTTATTAACTGCTGCCAAAAAACAACTGTGCATAAAAATAAACAAAATTTAAGTACACAATTTTTTGAGTAGGAAAAACATACCAAAAGAAAACAGTTATATTTCAGTAAGCGAAATTTTAAAGTTGTTGCATTCTAGAACTACTGCAATATGGTTTTGAACTGAGTAATAAAATTTAGCTTTTTTTTAAATATTTGGATAATATTAATTTAATTGTATGTGATTTTTTTGATGTACTTGCGTATGTTTGAAAGTTAGCAGGCATTTTGACTAACTAAAATTTAAAATAAACTTTAAATGTCCAAAAAAATAATTACGATAATTGTCCTGTTATTTATGGTAATATGCCTATTTACTGGAATAATGCTTTTAAGCAGAGCCACAAGAGCTAAAACAGATTTGAAGATTATTGAGGGTAAAGTCATTGACAAAAACAAAACATATTCTACTTCTATAAAAGGTGTTCACTTTTATTATTTAGAATTTAAGTTAGAAAATAAATTAGAAAAGCTGGCTATTGGATATTCTTCAGAAAGTCAATCAATAAATGATTCTACTTATTACAAAATAGAAACAGGCAAAAATTATAAATTCTTTGTGGATAAATCATATCCAAATTCAGATGGAACAAATTATGGTATTAATTATATTGAAAGGAATAACAAAATAATTTTCTCAAAAGACCATAAAATTGAACTATATTTTAGCGTGCTATTAATTTTAACATCAATAGTTTTCATAATCTTTGGAATTAAAAAACTAAAAAAAAACGCCTGCTAACACACGCTACAAGCAATTTGGGGATTTGGCTTAATTTGAAATTGGTTTTGTATCAGAAATATTTGGCAAATCCGAAAATTTAGGCTTAATTTAGTCCCAAACTACTTGTAGCGTGGGAACGTTGTGCGTAATATTCCCAAAAAAACCTGAAAAACAGAAAATATGTTTAATTTCAAAAAAAGTAAATTAGAAAAACTTATCAAGTTTATTAAAAAATCTGACAATAAACTTTCAGAAGATGATAAAGAAAAAATCATCAAATTAATTAAACCTGCTATTGGAATATTAACAAAAAAAATGGAATCTGATAATTTGAAAATTGGAGGTTCAAAAATTGGAGGAAAACCAGATTTACCAAAAGATATTTCGTGGCCAAGATTAAATGATTCTGATTTAGTTTTTTGTGCTCAATATAATATTTCAGAATTGAAAAAATTTGATGTTGAAAATTTACTTCCTGAAAAAGGAATGTTTTATATATTTATTGGAATTAATGGAGAACACAATGAATTTTCTGTAGAACAAAAAGATTACAAAATATTCTTTATAGAAAACCTTGAAGAATTAGAACGAAAAGAATATCCAACAACTTTAAAAACAGAAGGAAAAGTTGAACCAGCAGAAATTCAATATTTTGAAAGTCTAACTATTCCAGATGATGAAAATTATAAACTTATTTATTTTGATGAAAAATATGAAGATATCTACTTCTATTTTTATCAAGATACTGAGGAATATATTGCGGAAAAACTAAATGAAAATGCAGATAATATGCACCAAATTTTGGGCGAAGACAAATCTATCCAGTCAAGCGTTGTTTATGAATTCAGTAGAGAAGAATTAGATGTGTCATATGATGAATATACAGAAAAGTGGGGTGAAATTCTCAAAAACTCTAAAACATTCAGCAATTTAATTCAATTAGATTGTATGGATTCAAATACAAATTTAGATAAATTTGGAGGAAGTAGCGTTTTCTATATTGGATTAAAAACTAAAGAATTAGAAAAAAAGAATTTTAATGATTTGAAAATTTCGTTTCAAACAACATAAAAATACTACGCACAACAAAGAACTGTGCTTAAAAACAAATAAAATTAAATTTATTTTCATTATTTAAGTAATAAAAACAAGTCTTGCGAGGAGAAAATGGAGGAAATTATTTTCTCTTTAAAATAAAATTTAATTTCACAATTTTTGGGTAGGAAAAACATGCCAAAAGAAAACAGTTATATTTCAGTAAGCGAAATTTTAAAGTTGTTGCATTCTAGAACTACTGCAATATTGTTTTGAACTGAGTAATAAAATTTAGCTTTTTTTTACATATTTGAATAATTTAAATTTAATTGTTTGTGATTTTTTTGATATACATGCGTATATTTGAAAGTTAGCAGTAATGTTTTCGCAGAATCGCAAAAAACCTAAATAATCAGAATACAAACTATGAATTTTATAGTAGAAAATGAAACATTAGAAATTCAATATATTCCTGGAAACGGTGCTTGGACTTATCAACTTATTATACCAAATACAAAAAACATAAAGGGAAAATGGGGCGATTTAAAAGTGTCTGGTAAAATTGACAATTTTGAAATCAAAAATAAGAATTTAGGTCCAATGAAAAACGCTGACAAAAAAATGGCGTTAAACTCTGAAATTAGAAATTCTATTGGAAAAGGAGCTGGAGAAAAAGTAAATGTTACTCTTTATCTTGAAAATCAAAACAAAGAAAAAAATAACGCAAATGAAATGATTTTTGAATGTTTCAGAGATGCCGAAGTTTTAAATATATTCAATAAACTTAAAATTGAGGAACAAAACGAAATAATTCAGAACATAAATTCATCCGCAACTGAAAATCAGAAAGTAGAAAAAATTGTAAAATTTATTGCTAAACTTGAACAAATGAATTAATAACACTACTGCTAACAGCCGTTTCAAGAAATGGCGAGGCATGGGATTTATCAGAAATTGCAAAGGTCTTTAATTTAAAGTTTTTGTTATATTTGTGAAGGCTTGGTTTTGGTGCATCGCCACTTCATGAAGCCGTGGAACGAACGTTTCAGTAATTATGAAAAATGAAATCGACAATTTTAAAGTAACAGACAGACAAACCTTTGTTAAGTTTCTTGACTTATTACGTAAGGACTTTTTAGACAACCCTGAAAATTGGGAAAACAAAACAGTACCTGACTTTTTAGAAGCGTTAAGCGCATACACGGAAGATATTCAAGGTTATTACGACAATATAAAACTTAATGTAAATGCTGACAAACCAGACTGGTCTATGTTTGCTGACATTTTTAAAGGAGCGAAAATCTATGAATAGCCAATTAACAAATCATAATTTTAAACTATGGTTAGAATTTGAAGAATTTGAACCTAACAATTGGGTTATTGAAAATGAATTCTGTAATATTCACGTTGACTTGGAAGATGGTCGACATTATGGAATCAATGTTTGGACATTTAAGTTTTTACAAACTGTAATTAATGAAAACAAGAAAACAGGAGAAAATTTAAGTGGACTATATCAAAAACCGCCTGATTTATTTGTTAAGGAACTGACAAGAGAATGTATTCAACAGACTATTCAAGACTTACTCAAAATTGGAGACCTAGAGAAAGTGTTAAATCCAAGTATTTTTGACAATAAAACTTGAAAAATAGAAAAACTGGATATAACAAAGAACTGTGCATAAAAACAAACAAAATTTAATTTCACAATTTTTGGGTAGGAAAAACATACCAAAAGAAAACAGTTATATTTCAGTAAGCGAAATTTTAAAGTTGTTGCATTTTAAAACTAAGGCGATATGGTTTTGAACTGAGTAATAAAATTTAGATTTTTTTTACATATTTGAATAATATAAATTTAATTGTATGTGATTTTTTTGATGTACATGAGTATATTTGAAAGTTAGCCGTTATATTGCCCAAAAAACTAAAAAACAACATTATATGAAATATTTTTTGCTACTTTTTACATTATTTACTATCAGTTTGAATGCTCAAAACACTTTGAAATTTGACAAAAGAAACGTTCAATGTGAAGACAAATGGATTGCATATCAAATAGACAAAGATAGTACATACACTTTTGGATTTATTTATATCGATTCTCAAGCGGGATTGACTTTCAACTATGAAGGAAAATTCAAAATAGAAAAAGATGGAAAGTTTAATAGACTTAAAAGTGAATTTGGAAATGAAGTTAGATTTATAAAATCTAGACTTCAACCAAACAGAACAGCAATTGCCGAAATTCCAGAAACAAAATTTAAAGAATTAAATATTGAAAAAACACCTGATTGGTTAAAAGCTTATAAAACTGATGAGAATTCTGTAGATAGATTATACCGTTGGGGATATATGTATAATGGTTGGAATGAATGTGAGAAAGCATTAATTTATCTTGAAAAAGCGGACAAAATTGATCCTAAATTTAAAGGTTTACAAACAGAACTTGCATTTTCATATAATGCTTTAGGGAAATTTGATAAAGCAGAATTTGCTCTTAAAAAAGCAATTGAAGAAAATCCTAAAGATTGTTATACTTACAAAGAATTGGCATACACATATACAAAACTCGTGAATTTTGAAAAAGTTGAAGAAACTTATTTAAAAATGAGTAAAATTTGTACTGAACAGAATTTTGTTCAAGAAACTGCGTATAATTTAGCTTATGAATATTTTAAAGCAAAAAATAAAACTAATTTTAAAAAGTGGAAAATCGAAGCAGAAAAATGGTCAAAAACTGAAAATCAGTACACAAAAAATTTAAATAAAATGGAAACCGAATTAAATAAATAAAAATACAACGGCTAACAGCAGTTTGCAAAGTCAGTGAAAAACCGAAAGTTTCACCTTCCTTAATCCGCCACTTCTGCAAGCTGCGAAACGTTAGTGGTTAGCTTTCGTGAACCGCGAAAAAAACTGCCGTAAAAAGAAAATTAAATGAATAATTACAAATTAATCTACATAGTTTTTTTATTTCCAATTTGTTTGTTTGCTCAAATCAAACCGACAAAATCCTCAATTCAGAAAATAGTTAAAAACAGTATTGTGGAAATGAAAAAAGGAAAGTTTGGTTTGCAATCAATCAAATCTTGGGAATTTAATAATATTGATAGTATATACTTCAAAAAAGACACTTTAAATGTATATGTTTATAAAGAAGGAACAAAACATAAAAGTTTATGTGAAGTAGTTGATTGGACATTTTATCGCAAAAATGCTTTCGTATTTGGTCAAGAGTCGAATTGCAAAGAACCGCCAACAAGAAATGTTACTCGATACCCGAAAGATTATCATAAAATTGCAATTTATACAGTTGAAAATGAAACTATGATAGATATTTTGAGATATGACAAAACGATTCTTGAATCTTTTCTCTTAATAGAAGTATCCGAAACAAAAGATTGTACTAAAATAAAATTGGTAAGAAGATTTAATGGAAATTAGCCAGCCACTAACAAACAACTGTGCATAAAAACAAATAAAATTAAATTTATTTTCATTATTTTAAGTAATAAAAACAAATTTAGTCTTGCGAGGAGAAAATGGAGTAAATTATTTTCTCTTTAAAATAAAATTTAAGTACACAATTTTTGAGTAAGAAAAACATATCAAAAGAAAACAGTTATATTTCGGTTATCAAAATTTTAAAGTTGTTGCATTCTAGAACTACTACAATATGGTTTTGAACTAAGTAATAAAATTTGCATTATTTTCTATAATCAAATTTTTTAGTCTTAGGATTGAATAAATAAGTGTCATAAAAAGCATGACTAGCACCAGAACATACAGAATTATAAATGGAAAAATCTAAATATCCATCAAAGTTGAAATCTTTAAAATTATCTATTAAGGAATAAAATAAATCATTTTCTTTGCCAATAATCATATCATTTTGCGAACTTAAAATTGGCTTTTTAGTTTCACTATTAATCAATTTTCTTGAGATATCTTTTGCTTTAAGCGGCGTTCCATTGGCTCTAAAAATAACTTCGGTAGTAGTAATCCAAAAACAATTTAGACCATTAATTTTAAATGGCATACTATAAAAAATGTGATTTTCTACCGGTTGATTGTACCTTTTAAAACGGTATTTCTTATACTTGAAAGTGTCTTTGCTTATCGTATCTAATTCAAATTTTTCATTGTATCTAAATTTTGTTACAATAGAATCAAATGCATATCCCATTGTATCGTTAGACTCTTTTATAGTTTCTTTATGTACTAACGACTGAACAAAAACGGAATCGTTTACAAATTCTGAAGTCATTTTATAACCATCAGAATCGCCTCCAGTTATACCTAAAGTTATTTCTCTTACCGTGTCTTCTATAATAAAACGGACTACTTTTTCTGTTTCATCGCCATATTTTTGATGATAATAAACAATGCTATAGCCATCAGAATTTTCGCGTGACAAAAAGCCTTCGGGTGAAACATAATAATTTTCATTTGCTTCAATTGTTAAAGAATCTACATCAAGTGTATAAAGTTCATTTCGCTCTAATTTTCTAGATTTTCCAATTTCATCAGATAAATTTTCGAGTGTTTCTTTCTTTTTTTGAATCAAATCATATTTGTAATTTCTATAATTAGAAGTTGGTTCAATTACTACAGAATCATTATTAAAAGTAACATTATAAAAGTGAAAACTACTAGACAATCTATTAAAATCATCGGTATAAAACAGGTATTTAGAAGGCGATAGTTTATCAATTCTAAAGGTTTCTCCATAAATAAATTCAGCATACAACTTATTTCTATACGCAATATGACTTTCTGCAAAAGGATTATATGTAGCACCTACATAGTCACCGTAGAGATTTATAACTTTAAAAATCGAATCTTTTTGATACAATAATTCGGCACCATAGTAATTTGTTTGTGATGAATCTTTCGCATAATTATCTTTGTAATATTTAATAAAACTGCGCAATAAAATAGAGTCAACATCGTCTCTTTTGTATTCAAATGGCGGAATTTTTACATCAATTTCTTCAGCAATTGCAGCTTTTTCAATTTGTTTAGAAACAACAGATTTACATCCATTAATAAGCAGAAGCATATAAATTGACAATAAAAAATAATTGATTTTCTTCATTAGATATTAAAAGTTCAGAAGCTTTTTTGTTTATCAAATGTATAAAAAAAAGTGATTGTAAGTTTTTTAGTTAATCTATTTATAAATTCAGATTTATATCGTTACACGAATCAACATTTTTAATTAATTTAGCCATTCAAATTTAAAGTATGATTTCAGAAGCACAATTTCAAAACGAACTTCAACTTATTATAAAAAATGCCATTCGCGAAGATGTTGGCGACGGCGATCATTCGTCATTAGCATGTATTCCTGCAAATGCGCAAGGTAAAGCCAAGTTGCTTGTAAAAGACAACGGAATTATTGCTGGAGTTGAATTTGCCAAAATGGTTTTCAATTATGTAGATCCAACAATGGTAGTTGAAACGTTTATTAATGATGGTTCAACGGTTAAATTTGGCGATGTAGTTTTTCATGTTTCGGGAAGTTCACAATCCATTCTAAAAGCAGAACGTTTGGTTTTAAATTCGATGCAAAGAATGGGTGCAATTGCAACCAAAACAAAAAAATATGTAGATTTACTTGAAGGAACCAATACCAAAGTTCTTGACACTAGAAAGACTACACCAGGTTTTAGAGCTTGCGAAAAATGGGCGGTCAAAATTGGTGGCGGTGAAAACCACAGATTTGCATTGTACGACATGATCATGCTGAAAGATAATCACAACGATTTTGCTGGTGGAATAACCAATGCAATAAATAAAACTAAAGAATATTTGAAAGCCAACAATAAAGATTTGAAAATTATTGTTGAGGCTAGAAACCTTGATGAAATAAAAGAGATTCTTCAAAGCGAAGGAATTTATAGAATTTTAATTGACAATTTCAATTTTGAAGACACCAAGAAAGCGGTTGAATTAATTGGCGATAAATGTCTAACGGAATCATCAGGAAATATCAACGAAAATACCATTAGAAGTTATGCTGAATGTGGCGTAAATTATATTTCTTCTGGAGCATTGACACATTCAATTTATAATATGGATTTGAGTTTAAAAGCAATTTAAAAATTAAATAACGCTGTACCTTAGCCTACTTTGGCAAAATAAATATGAGTGTAGAAATTGAAGCTAAACTTTTAAAGATTCCAGTTTTAAGGCAACTTATTCTTTTAGGAAAGAGAATAAAACTTCCTTGGCTTTATGGGTTGTCTTTGTACGACTTGTTGGAGTTGTATTTTATTGGTATTATTGAAGGCGCAGTTTCTTATAGAGCAACAGCCATTGCATTCAGTTTTTTTATGGCATTGTTTCCGTTTGCACTTTTTATTTTGAACTTAATTCCGTACATTCCAATTGATGGTTTTCAAGAAGATTTTATGGGATTTGTGCAGCAAAGCGTTCCGCCAACAACGTATGATGCAATTTCCAAAATCATCAATGATATTCTCCATAACAGTCACTCGGGATTAATTTCTACAGGTTTCTTTATGGCAATTATATTAATGGCAAATGGCGTGAATGCTGTTCTTGGCGGATTTGAAAGTTCGCATCATGTTACCTTAAAGCGCAAGTATTTTCGTCAATATTTTGTAGCATTAGCAATGTCTATTTTATTGTCGTTGATATTAATAATTACTGTGGCAACCATTGTAATATTTGAGGTTTTTATTCAGAAAACTAAAATTCAAGATGTATTATCAGATAGTATTCCGCTTATAGAAATGGGACGTTATATTTTCTTGATAGCTATGATTTTAATTACAACTTCCATCTTATTTAAATTTGGAACCAAGCAAGAATCTAAACGTTCTTTTATATCCATTGGTGCTGTTTTTACTACAATTTTAATAATTTTATCATCCTATTTCTTCGGAATTTGGGTAGTAAGATTTTCAAAATATAATGAACTTTATGGCTCAATTGGAACGTTATTAGTAGTAATGTTTTACATTTGGATAAACAGCATGGTTTTACTTTTGGGCTTCGAGTTGAATGCCACAATTCACCGATTACGAAAACAAGAAAATTCTAAAGGAATTAAAAATGTATCAACTTATGAATAAGCAAATTATAATTTTATTTTTAGGAATTTTTTATGGTCAATTGGCGTTTTCTCAAACGGTTGTTGGACGATGGAAAACCATAGACGATGAAACTGGAAAAGCCAAAGGAGTTGTTGAAATCTATGAAAAAGACGGCAAGTACTATGGTAAAATTGTAGAAATTCTAGAAGCAGAACACCGACATAAAAAATGTACTTTGTGTGAAGGCGCAGATAAAGACAAGCCCATTTTAGGACTTACATTCATTAAAGGATTAAAAAAAGATGGTGACGAATACAACGGTGGTAAAGTGTTAGATCCCAAAAACGGAAAAGTGTATAAATGTTACATAACCCTTGAAGGAAATGATAAACTAAAAGTACGTGGCTACATTGGAATTTCACTTTTTGGACGAACACAATATTGGTATCGAGTGAAATAATTAGTTTGTTTTCTTCTCTTTCATCTATTTTCTATTCTCTTTATTCTTTAAATTAAAATGCATTTCATAGAAGTAATTTTACCGCTATCCTTACCAAAAACGTTCACTTACAGCGTTTCTGAGGCAGAGTATCATTATATCAAAAAAGGAATGAGAGTTGCAGTTCCGTTTGGGAAAAGCAAAATTTATACAGGTTTGGTATTAGATATTCATCAAAATCCGCCAACATTATACGAAGCCAAAGAAATCCATCAAATTTTGGATGAAAAACCTATTGCTAATGAATTCCAAATTCAGCACTGGCACTGGATTGCGACATATTATATGTGTAATATTGGTGATGTTTTTCGTTGCGCTATGCCATCAGCTTTTATACTAGAAAGTGAAACTATAATATCTCAAAAACAAGGCGATACAATAAATGAAAGTGAATTATCTGATGAGGAATTTTTAATTTATGAAGCGCTTCAGCATCAAAGTTCGTTGAAAGTGCAAGATATAATGGCAATCCTCAACAAGAAGAATATTTTTCCAGTAGTTCAAAAATTATTGAACAAAAATGTGCTTACGCTTCAAGAAGAAATGCAAGAAGAATACAAGCCTAAACTCATTAGATACATACGTTTGCAGCAAGAGTTTTCGCTAGATGCCAATTTAATTTCTTTGTTAGATTCATTAAAAGGAGCAAAGCAAAAAGAAGTTTTAATGCATTATTTTCAGATAAATGCTCAAGAAAAAAAGCCAATTTCTGTAAAACAATTGATCGAAGTTGCCCAAGCATCAGCAGCAACTATCAAGGCGTTAATTGATAAAAATATATTTGAAGAATATTATATTCAAGAAGACAGAGTAAATTTTGATAAAAATAAAACCAACAATAATTTAACGTTAAGCGAAGCCCAACAAAAAGCATTTGAAGAAATTAAAGACAGTTTTACAACCAAGGAAGTATCGTTGCTTCATGGCGTTACATCATCGGGTAAAACCGAAATTTATACTAGATTAATAGAAGAATTTATTGCTCAAGGCAAACAGGTTTTGTATTTACTTCCAGAAATTGCGCTTACAACACAACTAGTTTCAAGGTTAACAGCACATTTTGGCAATCAAGTGGCAGTTTTTCATTCTAAATATTCTAATAATGAACGCGTTGAGGTTTGGTATCAAGTTTTAGAGAATTCTGACAAAGCTAAAATTGTAATAGGAGCAAGGTCGTCTTTGTTTTTGCCGTTTTCTAATTTGGGATTAATCATTATTGATGAAGAGCACGAGCAAACTTTTAAACAACAAGATCCAGCGCCAAGATATCATGCTCGAGATGCGGCTATAGTTTTGGCTCAAGCACAAAAAGCTAAAGTTTTATTGGGTTCGGCAACACCAAGTATTGAAACTTATTTCAATGCGCAATCGGGAAAATTTGGAATGATTTCTATTTCCGAACGTTTTGGAAAAGCTCCTTTACCCGAAGTAGAATTGGTAGATTTAAAAGAAAATTATTTCAAAAAAAGAATGAAAGGTCATTTTAGTTTGACTTTAATTGAAGCCATTACAGAAGCTTTGACCTTAAGTGAACAAGTAATTTTATTTCAAAACAGACGTGGATTTTCACCAGTTTTAGAATGCATGACCTGTGGACACATTCCGCAATGTACAAGTTGTAATGTGAGTTTGACCTATCATAAATTCAAAAATCAATTACGCTGTCATTATTGCGGCTATTCTATTGCAAAACCAACCAATTGTCATGCGTGTTCAAGCGTAGATATTTCGGCTAAAGGTTTTGGAACAGAGCAAATAGAATTGGAATTGGCGGAGTTATTCCCAACCAAGAACATTAAACGAATGGACCAAGATACTACTCGAGGAAAATATAGTTTTGAAAAATTAATTGATAGTTTTAAAAACAGAGAAATAGACATATTAGTCGGAACACAAATGCTTGCCAAAGGATTGGATTTTGATAACGTTTCGTTGGTAGGAATTATGAATGCCGATACGATGTTATATCATCCCGATTTTAGAGCTTACGAACGCAGTTTTCAAATGATGACACAAGTTTCTGGTAGAGCAGGAAGATCGGACAAACGCGGAAAAGTTATTATTCAAACCTACAATGTAAATCATAATGTGATTCAGCAAGTTACACACAATGATTATGAAGGAATGTATAAAGAACAACTTTATGAACGTCAGATTTATAAGTATCCACCGTATTTTCGTTTGATAAAATTAACTTTGAAACACAAAGATTTTGACAAATTAAAAGAAGGATCAATGTGGTTGTATCAAGTGTTGCAACAAAATTTGCAAATGCCAGTTCTTGGTCCTGAAGAACCAGGAATTAATAGAATACGCAATGAATACATTCGGACAATAATGGTAAAAATCCCTCAAAATGGGTCAATTGTAAACACAAAAAAAAACTATCCAGAAAATACTGAATAGTTTTGAGGCTATACCGCAATACAGAGCTATAAAAGTTACTGCAAACGTTGATTTTTATTAAGCAATTGCTAAAGCTTTTATTAAATCTTCTTTTTTGTTTCTGCTTAATGGAATTTTAGTAACTCCAATTTCGGCAAATTTACTATTGAAACGTTCTACTTTATCAATATTGATAATGTACGATTTGTGAACTCTAATGAATTTTTCTCTAGACAAGTCTTTTTCGAAAGATTTCATTGTAGAAAGAACAAGGTTGGTGTCTTCTTCGGTCACAACTTTTACGTAATCACCATAAGCTTCAATCCATTTAATTTTATTTGTAAAAACTTTTAATTTTTTCAAATTACTTTTAATAAAGATATGTTCACCTTCTTCTTCATAATTCTCACGTTTCATCATGTGAAGATCAAGCGCTCTTTTTACAGATGCGTTAAAACGTTCCAAGACAATAGGTTTTTGTAGGTAATCTGTTGCATCATAATCAAATGCTTTTAATGCATATTCTGCTTTAGAGGTGATAAAAATTACTTGAGGTTTTACTTTTAAACCGTCAATAAAATCAAAACCACTTATTACAGGCATTTCAACATCTAGGAAGATTAAATCAACAGTATGAACCGTCATGCAATTTTTTGCTTCAATTGCATTAGAAAAATCACCCACAAGTTGTAGATTTGGATGATTATTTACTAACTTTGCAATGACCATCCTCTGTAGAGAACTGTCATCGACGACTACACAATTTAATTTCATAATTCAGTGTTATTATAGATTTGGTGATGTAAAAATAATAAGTTTTTTCTTCGCAGCCTAATGTTTATCGGCTTTTTTTGCATTTTAGCGATTATAGTTGTTTTTCGCTTGTTTATTAAAATATTATTATTATTTTTGCACCCAATTTTATATAATTAAAACACATTTATTATGAATCATTACGAAACTGTTTTCATCTTAAATCCCGTTTTATCTGAAGTTCAGGTAAAGGAAACAGTAAGCAAATTTGAAGATTTTCTTACAAGTAGAGGAGCTACGATGGTATCAAAAGAAGATTGGGGCTTAAAAAAATTAGCTTACGAAATTCAAAACAAGAAAAGTGGTTTTTACCATTTATTCGAATTCCAAGTGTCACCAGAAGTATTAATTGCTTTTGAAACTGAGTTTAGACGTGACGAAAGAGTTATGCGTTTCTTGACTGTAAGTCTTGATAAACATGCTATCTCTTGGGCAGAAAGAAGAAGAGCAAAACTTAAAGCAGCAAAAGCGTAACCCATGGCAACATTACAACAATCAGCTTCAGGAAAAAAAGACGGAGATATTAGATATTTAACGCCTTTGAACATCGAAACAAACAAAACTAAAAAGTATTGTCGTTTCAAAAAATCTGGAATCAAATATATTGATTTTAAAGATGCAGATTTTTTATTAAAATTCGTTAACGAGCAAGGAAAAATTCTTCCAAGACGTTTAACAGGAACTTCATTGAAGTATCAAAGAAAAGTGT
>NZ_JAYWFT010000150.1:0-8419 GCF_043778725.1 Flavobacterium sp.
CAAATTATGTAACAATCATAAAGGAAAAAAAACTAACCATGATACTACCCAAAGCAATACTTATTGAAGAAGAACTGATTAATGTAAAAGCATTGACAACATTGATTACTAATTATTGCAAAGATCAAAAATCTATAAGTAACAAGCTATCTGCCGAAAGTATAATTCTAGAAATAAATAGTATCAAACCAGATATTGCTTTGTTAGATATTAAGCCATTAATTATGATTGAAGTAGCAAAAGCGGTTAGCAACATCATTAAAAATTTAGAATTGCAAAATTTGATTCCAATTGAAGATGATTCCAAAAATAAATACCGAGAATACGTTGCCCTTTCCTCATTAGACCAAATTGATTTTATAAAAATGGCCGACATCATGTTTTGTATGGCCGACGGAAAATATACCAAGTTTTACTTAGCCAACGGAAACAGTTTTTTGTCTAGTAAACCCATTGGTAGTTTTGAATTTCGTGTTTTAGATATCGATCACTTCTTTAGAATTCATAACTCCTATATTATAAACATGAGGTTTGTAGCTAAAATTAATAAAAAAGAAGGCATTGCATGCGAAATGTTAAATGGTCTTTCCATTCCAATTTCTAAAAGAAGACAACAAGATTTTAATAAATTCATTAGGCTCAAAGAGTAATCAAAAACGCACATTTATCGATAATCTGTTGCTTTTTACCGATAAACGACCACTTATAACTTACTGAATTTAATTTATTCAATTTCTAATTACGTTTGTATTAGAATAAAAACAACCTTTGGGCAAAACTTACTATTATTAACAGTTTTATCAAATTAGATAAAATGAATAAAAAGTTTAATAAAAAAAGGTTTATATACTTCTCGGAGATTTTTAATTAAAATCTTTATTGTCATTTACTATTTAAAATTGATAGCATCTAACAAATAAAAAATCAATATTTTATGTCATTTATTCAATACTATCAAAAGCATATCCCAATTGTTTTTTAAAGTATTCCGAATTCATATTGATGTTGATACTTCGCATTATTTATTTATAAAAATTGTAATTCCTTCACTTTGAATGTTGTTAATACCATTCATAAGAATTATAAGATAAACAAGATTATAATTTGAAAAGCATTGTTACCATTGGTTGCAAATACTATTTGTTTGTCATATAAATATAAAAAAATCAGATTAAATACTACTTCGTAATGAAGTAAATCCTTCGTAGAAATCACTTCTAAAAATTAGGTTGTGCTTTTTTATGATTTCTTAAATAGCATATTGCTAAGTAATTATTTGGTTTCCAAATTATTTACAGAAAATTGAAAAACTCTATCAAATAAATTTCATTATGAAAACAAAACTATACCCAATCCTTATAATCATAGTACTAATTTGTTCTAATGCTAAAGCGCAAGTTGGAATTGGTACTACAACTCCAGACATTTCTTCAATATTAGACATCCATTCTATAGACAAAGGCGTACTTTTTCCGAGATTATCAACAACCGAAAGAGATGAAATTACGGCACCAGCAAGCGGATTGTTTTTATTTAACACAACAACTGGTTTATTTAATTATTACAATTCTGGTTGGAAATCTTTTTCATCGGGAATTATTTCTCCTTCTAATGGTGGTACAGGAATAGCTAATAATAATGCCGCAACACTTACCTTTCCTGCTTCTTTTCCTATCAGTATAACTGCAACAAGCACAACAGCTGTGACCTTACCAACTTCTGGAAAACTATTTGGCACAGCTACTGCAAGTATAACTTCTGGCGAAGTATTAAATTCAGTCACTGATAAAACTGGTACTGGAACTTTAGTGTTTTCTACAACACCAATTTTTACTGGAATTCCTCAAGTTCCAACCGCAACAACAAGCACAAACACCAATCAAATTGCAAGTACCAAATTTGTAATGGACAATACAGATAAATACAATTCTATAAATGATAATCTAATTATCTCTACAACATCTACAACAGACGAAGTTATTTCGGGAATGACAATTTCACCTTCTGCCGGAACTTATTTGGTAATGTTTAATAGTCAATACAATATAAATGCTGTAAATACATCTAATAATGCTCCAACTATAGACACAGCACAATGTTTAAACGATTTGCAGAGTGCCTATTCAACTTTAATGATTACAACTACCACCAACAGTACACATACACCAGCATTTGGTGGTGGCGAAACTTTATATCCAGGTGTTTATGCCATCGGTGCAGCTTCGTCTATTGCAGGAACATTAATTCTTGATGCCCAAGGAAATTCTAATGCAGTTTTTATTTTTAAAATTAATGGTGCTTTTTCTACAGGAGCAAGTTCAACTGTTGTTTTAACCAATGGTGCATCAGCTTGTAATATCTTTTGGGTTGCAGAAGGTGCTATTTCTATTGGAGCAACATCTGTAGTAAAAGGAACTTTTATTGCTAATAGTGGTGCAGTTTTTATGGGTGCAAATTGTTCGCTAGTTGGAAGATTATTTTCAATAACAGGAGCAGTAAATTTTGGTCCAGGAACAATGTTATTTCCTGAAAATTGTAATTATTTAAACTTAGGATTATTAACAGATTTTGTTGCTTTTACTGGAACAGGCGCAGTAGGAAATACTGGAAACACAACTATAACCGGAAACATTGGATCTAATAATGGTGCCATAACTGGCTTTGAAAGTGCTGCACTTAACGGAATAATTTGTTCACCAAGCAACAGTTCAGAATATAGTAATGACACCGCAATGGCTACATTTAGTATTTATCAAAATGGAGTTTTAGTTGCCAATTCCAACAGAACAAGAAAAAGCAGTGTAAAATCTGGAGATATTTCTTTGCAAGCTATTGCGACGGTAACAAGTGGTCAAACAATAGATGTACGTTGGAAAATTGATGGTGGAAATTTGAATGTAGAAAATAAAATTCTAACACTAATTAATGTCAAATAATTTAAACTCTTCCTTTTAAAGAACTGAAAACCCATGCATTGGCTAAAAAACCAACCCCAACTGCAACAAAACCCCAACCAGCAACGTCGTCATATCTAAAAGCACCAAGAGCTATTAATAGTAATCCCATGATTATCATTATAAAAGTTGCCCAGCCTAAAACTGTATTTTTATTCATTCCCATATTCTTTTCTTTAATTTAAGGATTGCAAATATCGTGAATATTATGGATTTTTAAACTACTTTTTTTATTCGAGAAATATATGAGAAAATTATAAATAAAATTGATCCAAGTAAATTCATCATCATGTCCTTAGTGTCATTTTCTTTTAATAACAGTACGTCTGAGTGTTGAAAATAATTTTGAAAATATTCATTTAGCAATCCAATAAAATTAAATACAACAAAAATAAATACGAATTTCAGTATTTTATAATTTGCTAGAACTTTAAATAATACCATATAAACACTTAATAACAAACAAATTATAAAGGAGAAAAAAAGATGTTCTACACTATTTAAATGATAATTTATAGTATCAGAAAAATTAAATAAATCGGCTCTAACTAAGATTATAAATCCTAAGAAAAAAAGAAAAAACCAATTGTAATAGCAATGTAATTGAAGTTGTAAATATTTTTTATTGCTATTGAGATATTCATAAGATGTAAAAAATACTATTTCATAAATCAAAAGAATATTGGTTTTAATTAAAATTATAGCAATAAAAAAAATTAAAAAAAGTAAGCGCTGAAAATTTTTAGAAGAAAGAAAATTCATTTAATTAAAAATCTTAACCAACATTTCCTTCAGTAAATCATGTGTTGGCAAAGCATTGGCACCAACTCCTTTACTTTTCACATCAATATCTCGCAATGTTGCTACAATGCTACTCACTTTTTTCATTGGATAATTCTTCAAGGCAACATCATAATCTTTCATAAAAAATGGACTCACACCAAGAATTGGAGCCACTTTAGCAGGATTTTTATCTTTTATTCCGTGGTATTTTAAAACTTTAATAAAAAAACTAAAAACCAAACTTGTAGTAACAACCATTGGATTGTCTTTGGGATTATCTGCAAAATATTGAGCAATTTTATAAGCTTTTATTTGATTTTTAGAACCTAATGCATTTTGCAATTCAAATACATTATAATCTTTACTAAATCCGATATTTTCTTCAATATCCTTAGGATTTATGGTATGACCTTTAGGAAGAATAATTTGCAGTTTGTCTAGTTCATTACTTATTTTACTCAAATCATTTCCTAGAAATTCGACCAACATTGCGTTGGCTTTGGGTTCAATAGAATATCCTTTTCCTTGAAGCACTCGCGAAATCCAAGTCCCAACTTGATTTTCGTACATCTTTTTACTTTCAAAGACAACGCCGTATTTGGCTAAAAGTTTGGTTACTTTTTTACGCTTGTCTAGTGTTTTATATTTGTAGGCAAAAACTAAAACTGTTGTATTTTGTGGGTTTTCGACATAATTTTCTAGCTTGTCAATTGTTCTTGAAAGTTCTTGCGCTTCTCTTACCACAACTACTTGTCTATCGGCCATCATTGGGTAGCGTTTGGCATTACCAACAACATCTTCAATAGTTACATCGCGTCCGTATAAAATAGTTTGATTAAAATCACGCTCGTGTTCTTGCAAAATATTTTGTTCGATATATTCGGTTAATTTATCAATATAATAAGGCTCATCGCCCATTAAGAAATAAATAGGTTTGATGTTTCCAGCTTTAATATCGTTAATTATTTTTACTACTTCGTCCATTATTTTAGTATTCAGTGGTCAGTCGCTGTTGGCAGTTCATCAAATTTAGTTAAATTTGCTTCATGCAAAAGCTCAATTTTCCAACATTTACGTTTCGGTTCAAAAATAGTGAAAATAAAGTTGCTATTTTTGATGAAATTAGGAAAAAATTTATAATTCTCACTCCCGAAGAATGGGTTCGTCAGCATGTAACTCAGTATTTATTACAAGAAAAAAAGTACCCGAAATCATATATCAATGTCGAAAAATTAATTAAAATTAATGATTTAACTAAACGATACGATTTAGTTGTTTTTCAACCTAATGGCGAACTTTTTTTGTTAGTAGAATGCAAAGCTCCAGAAGTTAAAATATCGCAACAAACTTTTGATCAAATTGCACGTTACAACCTTACATTAAAAGCGAAATACTTGATGGTTACTAACGGACTAAATCATTACTTTTGCGAAATGGATTTTGAAAATGAGAAATACATTTTCTTAGAAAAATTACCCGATTATAGCCTTTAAATAAATGACAGACAAAAAAATAGCAGTTGTAATTTTAAATTGGAATGGTGCCAAATTGTTAGAACAATTTTTACCGTCAATTGTTTCATTTTCTAATGAAGCTACCATTTATGTTGCCGATAATGCTTCTACAGATACTTCCATTGAGGTTATAAAATCACAGTTTCCATCTGTTAAAATTATTCAAAACGATAGCAATTATGGCTTTGCAAAAGGGTACAATATTGCTTTGCAAAATGTTGAAGAAGACTATTATGCGTTGGTTAATTCAGATATAGAAGTTACTCCAAATTGGCTCGCTCCTATTCTATCTATTTTTGAAAACGAAAAAGAAACTGGAATTATTCAGCCTAAGATTTTAGATTTTAAAGCCAAAGAAAAATTTGAATATGCTGGTGCTGCAGGTGGATTTATTGATAAATATGGTTATCCGTTTTGTCGTGGTAGAATTTTTGAAACTATTGAAAACGACAACCACCAATATGATGATGAGCGTGAAATTTTTTGGGCAAGTGGTGCGTGTTTTTTTATTAGAAAAGAAATTTATAGAAAACTAAACGGATTTGACGATGATTTCTTTGCCCATCAAGAAGAAATTGATTTGTGTTGGCGCGCTTTTAATTTGGATTTCAAGGCTAAATATACTTATAAATCTGTTGTTTTTCATGTTGGTGGCGCAACTTTAAATGCTAGTAATCCTAGAAAAACGTTTTTGAATTTTAGAAATTCACTATTGATGTTATTGAAGAATTTGCCTAAAAATCAATTATTTCCAATAATCTTCATCCGATTAGTTTTAGACGGAATTGCAGGAATCAAATTTATTTTCGAAGGAAACTTCAAACATAGTTTAGCAATTATAAAAGCGCATTATTCCTTTTTCTATCTGATAAACAGAAACTTAAAGAAGCGAAAAGATATTGAAAACAAAAAATATTTTCATTGTAATAGCATCGTTTATTCTTATTTTATTGAGAACGGCAAGGTTTTTGAATAAATAGTTAACAATACTTTATAGTATTTTTTCGTTATAACTATAAAGAAATTGTAATTTTGTAAAAATCAAAACCAAATAGATATGAGAAAAGTATTTTTTATGTTTTCGTTGGCTGCACTGACATTAACATCATGTGGAGCAAAAAAGAAAATCGCCGATTTAGAAAAACAAAATAAAGACTGTCAAGATTTATTGAATTCAACTACAGTAAAATTGAATCTATGTTTGACTGAAAAAGACGCATTAAATCAGCAAAATGATTATTTGAAAAAAAATAATTCAGATTTGATTAGCGCTTCCAAAGATATGACGGTGCTTTCTACTAAAGGTGCACAAAATATTGAAAAAGCATTGGAAACAATCAAAGAAAAAGATTTGAAAATTTCTAGAATGCAAGATGCTTTAACTAAAAAAGACAGTGTTACATTGGCTTTGGTTACAAGTTTAAAAAGTTCTGTAGGAATTTCTGATCCAGACATTGAAGTAAATGTTGAAAAAGGAGTTGTATTTATTTCTATTGCTGATAAATTATTGTTTAAAAGTGGAAGTTATACTGTAAGCGATAGAGCAAAAGAAGTTTTGGCTAAAGTAGCTAAAGTTATTAATGACAAACCTACTTTTGAGTGCATGGTTGAAGGTCATACTGATAATGTTCCTTTTACTGGAAACGCAATTTTATTAGACAACTGGGATTTAAGTGTAAAACGTTCTACGGCAATTGTTAGAGTTTTAACTAAAGATCTTGGTGTAAAACCATCACAATTAATTGCTGCTGGTCGTGGAGAATTTATTCCGTTAGTGGATAATAAAACTGCCGAAAACAGAGCAACCAACAGAAGAACTCGTATTGTAATTTTACCAAAAATTGATGAGTTTTATGAAATGATTGAAAAAGAAATGAAGAAACAGTAAGGCTAAAGTACGAGGTTTGAAATACGAAGTACAAAGTTTTAAAAATATAGAGAAACGCCTTGAGAAATCTAGGCGTTTTTATTTTATCCCATAATTCATAGGAAGCATATCTCCTACTTTTTGTTGTGCCATATATCCTGAAAAAAAAATATTTTCTAAATTAGAATTATTTCCAAATTTATCAACATAGAACGTTTCTGTTTCAAATATTATTTTGGATTGTTGTTTTTTATTAAATAAAAGATTGAATTCGGCAACAAACTTTTTTAATGATAATTCTTTCTTTTGCTTGGTAACAACTACTTTTTTAGAATCGTTAAAATCACTAATGGTGAAATAATCATTGGGATTGTCTTGATAACTTCCTTTAAACAATAGAAAATTTTCTTTATTCCAAATGTTAGCAACTAGGTTTCTAAAGAAATGCAACTGCGATCCTTGATAGCATTTTTCTCGTTGATTTAAAATTTTAGCATTAGAATTTGTTTCTTCAAATCGTGTTAATCCAGCATAGTAACTTTTAACAACGTCACTAGAACTAATGCTTATTTTAAAAAAGCAAACTTCAAAATCCACTAGTTCATACGATATTTTATATCCTAATAACGAATTATTTACAATTAATGGCTTGTCTGAATAGCCTTTTATTGTGAATGTTTTTTCGTCATAATCAAAATAAAGATCATCTTCATTTTCTATTACAGCTTTTTTTCCTGTTTTAGTTTGTCCCAAAAATTGCTCTCTAAAAAGTTGTAGTTTTTGTTTTCTAGAAAATCTGTCTTTTCTAATTACAACCTCATTTAATGTGTTAGCCGCTTCTTTCAAAACGATTGTCAAATCTTTATCATCAAATGATTTGATAAATTGTGTTTGATAACCAATAAAACTTACTGCCAAAATACTATTTAATTTGGAGCCATAGTTAAGCGAAAAGTTTCCGTTTTCATCTGCAATTGTTGCAATTGTAGTTCCGTCAAAATAGATGTTTGATCCTGGTAAAGGTTGGTTATTTTGATCAACAACCTTTCCTTTTACTATTTGAGCAAATGAAATAGAAGAAATAAACAGAAAAGAAAATAATAGAATTTTATTCATATTTAGAAACTTACAGAATATCAAGACTTCCTTTTCCTTCTCTAACAACTTCGGGTTCATGACCTGATAAATCGATTATTGTTGAACCAAATTGACACAGCAACTTTTAAGTTACTAAAACGTGCTTTGCCTGGACCTTACACTTTTATTTTGCCAGGAAATAATGACTTGCCAAAAGAATTTAG
>NZ_JAYWFT010000151.1:0-8399 GCF_043778725.1 Flavobacterium sp.
AATGCACGCCTGCACCAAACGAAACAATCGTGACCTGATTGCCTTCTTTGATTAGAGATGCTTTTCCGAATGGAATCGTATAATAATCTTTAGGAACATCTTGATAAACAGAACGGTACAATTGCTTGTGCTCAAAGAACATCACCGGATTTGGATCATTAATCGCCGTATTCAAAAGTCCTTTTACATCACAAGGAAAAGCAGGATAAACGACTTTCAAACCTGGGGTTTTGGTAAACCAAGCTTCGTTCGTTTGCGAGTGAAATGGTCCAGCTTGTGTGCCGCCACCGCAAGGCATTCTTACTACTACGTCGGCTTTTTCGTTCCATCGGTAATGTTGTTTTGCCAATAAATTCACAATTGGATTGAATCCTGTAGAAACGAAATCGGCAAACTGCATTTCTACAATCGCTTTGTGTCCGTTAATCGATAATCCCATTCCGGCAGAAACTACGGCGCTTTCGCAAATGGGTGTATTTCTAACGCGTTCTTTTCCGAACTGTGCTACAAAACCTTCTGTAATCTTGAACGCACCACCATATTCGGCAATGTCTTGTCCCATAATTACCAAATTATCGTGACGTTCCATCGATTGACGCAACGCATGAGAAATAGCATCAACTACACGAATATTTTCTACTTCTTCAGAAGGGTTAACTTCCTCAAATTGATACGGTTTGTAAACATCATTTAACTCTTCACTTAAATCGGCAATAATATCTGGTTCGGCTTGAGTAATTGCCCAATGTTCGTCTATTTCTGCTTTTATTTTGGCTTTATATTCGGTGTCTAATTCTTCCGAAAGTACGCCGACAGTTACTAAATAATCTTTAAAATTTGCAATTGGATCTTTAATTGCCCACATGTCCATCAACTCTTGCGGAACGTATTTTGTGCCACTCGCTTCCTCGTGACCGCGCATTCTAAAGGTTTTGAATTCCAATAAAACTGGTCTCGGATTTACAGCTAACGACGCTTTCAATTCGGCTATTTTGGTATAAACGTCTAAGATGTTATTTCCGTCGATGATGTGGCTTTCCATTCCGTAACCTGCGCCTTTATCGGCAAGGTTTTCGCAACGGTATTGCTCGTTGGTTGGAGTTGATAATCCGTAACCGTTGTTTTCGATGACGAATAAAACTGGCAAATCCCAAACGGCAGCAATGTTCAAAGCTTCGTGAAAATCACCTTCAGACGTTGCGCCTTCTCCAGTAAAAACTGCGGTTACTTTGCCGTTTTGTTTTAATTTGTTTGCCAATGCAATTCCGTCTGCAACACCTAATTGCGGACCAAGATGCGAGATCATTCCGATGATGTGGAACTCTTGCGTACCAAAGTGAAAACTTCTGTCGCGACCTTTTGTGAATCCGGTTTTCTTGCCTTGCCATTGCGAGAACAAACGGTGCAACGGAATGTCACGACCGGTGAAAACACCCAAGTTTCGGTGCATTGGTAAAATGTATTCGTCTTGGTCTAAAGCAGCCGTGATTCCTACCGAAATGGCTTCTTGACCAATTCCAGAAAACCATTTGGATACTTTTCCTTGACGCAGAAGAATAAGCATTTTTTCTTCTATAAGTCTTGGTTTTAGTAGTCTTTTATATAAATCTAATAATTGAATATTGGATAACTCTTTTCTATCGAAGTTCATTGCGTATAATTTTAAGCCTTGCAAAAATATAAAAAAGTGCTTCGTTTCTCCTATTATTTTTGCGGAATTCTTTGTGAAATTATTTGTTTGTAGTGAATTGTATAAAATGAGATGTGGATTATGCAGTTTTTTTTGGACGCGGATGAAACGGATGCAAGGCAACGCGGATTTATGCGGATTTTTTTGTGTGCTTTGTGGTTAAAAATTAGAACGCGGATGACACGGATTAAACGGATTGTCGCGGATTTTTTCTTTGTGTTGCTTTGCGTAAAACTTTGCGTGCTTTGCGGTTGAATATTAGAACGCGGATGACACGGAATACTGCGCTTCGGTGAAATGGCAGTTTTGTAGAACAACTGTAGAACAAAGCCAAACTAAAACCCTAAAATTAATACAAAAAAGCTTTTTACTACTGTAACAAAATACCGTAAGCGAACCTTGCCCGACTTATATAAGGCTTATGTATGGCGTATGTACGGCTTAAGTACGGCTTAAGTACGGAGTAAGTACGGAGTAAGTATTTTAGAAAATTACTAAAATTGTGGTTGCCTTACAACAAACTTTTTTAATAACCTTACGGAAAACCGTAAACGAACTATAAAAATTTGGTAATAACTTTGTTGAAAATCAGGTAGTTTTACGTGGTTTTTTGTGGGAATAATTTTATATGTTTGGGAACTTATAAAAATTATCTACTTTTATAACATTGTAAACAAACTAGTCACAGAAACTTAAAGAACTTTTATTTATGTATATAGATTACTCAAACTGGGAAACATTTGAATATAAAGTTAGTTCATTACAACTTGATGCAAGTAATCCAAGAATTAGGATTAAAGGAAGTAACCTAAATCAGACTCAAATTTTAAAACTTTTAATTGAAACTGAAAAGGTTTACGAATTAGCAAAAAAAATATCAGAAGAAGGGTATTTTATTGGTGAAGAACCTATAATTTGTATTGAAAAAGATAAAAAAGTAGTTTTAGAAGGAAACAGAAGAACTGCAGCATTAAAACTTTTACAAGATCCCAAAAAGTATCTATCAAATGCTAAATCAAAAATTTTGCTGCAAAATATATTAAAAAATAATGTACCCATTGATAAAAAGGTTAAATGCTACATTGCCCCTAATCGACTTTTGGCAAATCCAATTATTTATGAAAGACACAACGGTGCAACACTCCAAAGATGGAAAACTGGAAATCAATATGCATTTGTAGCTGAAATGTATTATGAAGATGGATTAAGTATTGAAGATATTTGCGATGTACTGAATGAAAGTAGAGGAAATGTATTAAAACCTTTAAAAGCATATAACTTATTTTATGAAGGAAAAGAAATCCTTGAAAAAGAAGAAAGTATTAAAATCGAAATTTCAGACTTTGAAATAACAAACTTGGAAAGATTTTACACTTATGAACCTGCAAGGAATTTAATCGGTGTTGAATTTAATGGAGAGAATGGAGAACTTGAAATAAATCTACCTAGAGAAGAATTTGAAAAAAGATTAAATGTTGTTTTCAAAACTTTAATTGATTCTGAAAGATTTTCAAGAGACTTTAATAATGAAGATGACAAAAAGCGCTATGTTGAAAATTTGCAAAAAAATGAAACATTTGATTTAACTAGTAATTTAGAAGAACCAACTATTACAAAAAGTAGGACTTCTGATAAAAAAGCAAATTTAGAAGGAGAAAAAAGTAACACAACACCAAGACGAAAAAACAGCTCAAAGAAAAAGTTTTATGAAAACATAATTATTCCAAGAGATAAAGAATTGATTTTTGAAGATGAAAAGTTAGATGAGTTATTTTCTGAGATGAAGAATCTACCAATTGATAAAAAATATTCATTTTGTGTGTTAATACGTACTTATTTGGAACAAACACTGTATTTTTACATTAGAGAAAATTCACTTTTTGATGTATTAAATGATAAAACAAGTGAAGAAAATCAAAAAAATGGATTAAAAAAAGTTGAAGCCGTAATAACATACCTTAAAGGTAAACACTCAATAAATGAAGATATAAATTCTGATGACTTAATGAATATTTTAAAATTCAATTCAAGTAAAGACTTTTCTTCAACATCTTTAAAAGCAATGTTAGATTATGTAATGAAAAGTGATTTTATAAATCACGTTGATACAAATAGTTATAAAAGCACAAAAGATTATATTGAAAGAATCAAGGTTGGTCTTGATTTAGCAATACATAATATTGAAACCATAATTGATTTAGAGCATAATAAAAGAGCTTGGAAGCATTTAGAACCACTTTTTGATTTTTTAAGTAATAATATTAGAAATGATAATAGATAAAATACACATAAAAAAATTTAGAGGATTTAATAATGTTGAATTTGAATTAGGCAAACTTATAACTGTAATTTCAGGACAAAACGGCACTCAAAAAACAACAATTTTAGGAATGTTGAGCCAATCTTTTTCAATTACTGATGAAGAAAACCCAATGAAAGATGAAAAACCGTTATCCGGCGGTAATTATATTTCTTCATTTGCAGATAAATTTAAACTTTCTGAAAAATTTGATAAAGCTGGTGATCACGAGTGGACTTTATTTTTTGTTGACAAACATATTCCACAGTATGAAATTGAAAGTATAAATAGAGATAAATCAAAAGGAACAATTCGTTTTTGGAAAAAAGGTGACCGTTCAAAAGGTTCTGGATTTATACAACTACCAGTTGTTTATTTAAGTCTTAAAAGATTATTACCTATCGCAGAAGATAATAATCTAACAGTTAATGAAGAAATGTCTCTATCTGATGATGATTTTATTTTTTATAAAAATTGGTTTAATAAAATTCTAATATTAACCCGAGAAAAGGACCAAGTTTTAAGTTCAAACTATTTATCTAGTGCTAATAAACAAACTGTAGGTGCAAACACTGATCACTATGATTGGAAATCTAATTCTGCAGGTCAAGATAATTTAAGTAAAATATTGTTAGCAGTTTTATCTTTTAAAAAACTACAAGAAAAATTTAAAGATAAATACCAAGGAGGAATTCTTGCAATAGATGAAATTGACGCTAGCATCTATCCTGGATCACAAAAAATATTATTTGACGCATTGGCTAAATTTGCATCAAAATTTAAAATTCAAATAATATTTACGACTCATTCCCTTACAATTTTAGAGGAAGCTAGTAATCTACAAAGTAAATCAGAAAGAGATGGACAAATTAAACTTATGTTTTTAACAAAAGAAGATGGAAACATAAAAATTAAAAATGATATTAATTATAATTATATTAAAAACCATTTAAACAACGATCTAACAGGTAAAATAAAGACAAATAAAATTGATTTATACACAGAAGATAAAGAAGGCGCTATTTTTGTAAAATCATTAATTGGTCACAGAACAAAAAATTTAAACTTTATCGATATTAGTTTAGGTTGTGGTAATTTAATCCAATTAGCTTCAGTTAAAGTTCCATCATTTACATATCCAAATTCTATTATTGTTTTGGATGGCGATGTTAAAGAAAACAAAAATCAACTCAATAGTTTAAAAAAAATAAAAAATGTTTTATTACTACCTTTAAATAAATCACCTGAACAATTTTTATCTAAATATTTGTATGATTTAAAAGACGAACATTTTTTATGGAAAGAAATAGATGAAACTTTTAATCATCAATATTGTTTTAAAGAGTATTCAAATGAAGAAATTCAAACTGACCGATTTAAGGCAAAGAAATGGTTTAATAATCATTTACATTTGTGGGGAAGAAATGCATCAAAGGTTTTAAATGTGTGGAAAAAAGACAATATTGAATTGGTTAACGAATTTAATGCTAATTTTGACAAATTAATTTTAAAAATAAAAAGTAAATAAAAAGAGTTTATATTATGCATTATTCGCCGTTAAGATATCCAGGAGGAAAAAATAAATTATCTGCATTTATAGCAAAAATATGTGTTGATAATAATATAAACGGACATTATGTTGAGCCTTATTCTGGTGGAGCGTCCGTAGCACTTTTTCTGTTGTTAGAAGGTTTTGTAAATAAAATTACTATAAATGATAAGGATAGGTCAATTTACGCTTTTTGGTTTTGTGTATTAAATAAAACCAAACAATTATGTGATTTAATAGATAACGCAGAACTATCTATTGAAGAATGGAGAAGACAAAAAGAAGTACAAAATAACAAAAAAACAGCAGATTTGCTTGAATTAGGATTTTCAACCTTTTATCTAAACCGAACTAATCGATCTGGAATAATAAATGCCGGAGTTATGGGTGGAATTGAACAAAACGGAAATTATTTAATGAACTGTCGTTTCAATAAAAAAGAATTAATTGAAAGAATACAAAAAATTGCAAAAAAGAAAAGACATATTAGATTGTACAAAAAAGATGCAATTAAATTGATTGATAAAATTCAACAAGAAGCTATTGATGAAAATATTGTATTCTATTTTGATCCTCCATATTATTTAAAAGCAAGCACACTTTATATGAATCATTACAAAGATGATAGCCATTTAAATGTTAGTGAAAAAATTAAAAATATAGAAAATATTAAATGGATAGTTTCTTACGATAATGTTCCACAAATTCAAGATTTATATTCTGATTGTAGTAAAAAAGAATATTCATTTAAACATACTGCTTATAATTCAAGAGTTGGCCAAGAAATATTGTTTTTCAGTCCTACACTAAGGCAACCAGAAATCAAAGATTGGAATCCTTTAAATTTTAAACTCATTAAAAACCAAATTGAATATTTATAAAATTCAAATTTTCTTAATAAAAAAAATCCGCCCAAATCCGCGTTGCCTTGCATCCGTGTCCTCCGCGTTCCAATAAAAGATTGCTTCCTACCTCGCACTAACAATTGTTAACAACTTCCACACCACCAAACTAAAAAATTCTTACATTTGTAGTTATAACGGAGTTTACTCCAAAGTAAGTTATTAACAAAAAAGTTTTAGTAAATGCAAAACATTCCTAGTGTTGACTTGCGTGATTTCCTGTCGGATGATCCGACACGTAAACAAAAATTTGTAAATGAAATCGGAAAAGCTTTCGAAGATATTGGCTTCGTGGCGCTAAAAGGTCATTTTCTTAATGACACATTGGTTGATGAATTGTATGGAGAAATTAGGAATTTCTTCGCTCTTCCATTAGAAACAAAATACAGCTATGAAATTCCAGGCATTGGAGGTCAGCGTGGTTATGTTTCTTTCGGAAAAGAACATGCAAAAGGTCGCAAAGAAGGCGATTTGAAAGAGTTTTGGCACTTTGGTCAGTATGTGGACAAAGATTCCAAATACGCTGCAGAATATCCTGATAACGTAGAAGTTAAAGAATTACCTCGTTTTAACGAAGTAGGAAAAGAAGCCTATCAAATGCTTGAAAAAACAGGTATTTATGTCTTGCGTGCTTTGGCATTGCACTTGGGATTAGACGAATTTTATTTTGATAATTACGGTAAAGAAGGCAACTCTATCTTGAGACCAATTCATTATCCGCCAATTACTTCAGAACCTGAGAATGCTATTCGTGCTGCTGCTCATGGTGACATCAATTTGATTACACTTTTAATGGGTGCGCAAGGTAAAGGTTTGCAAGTGCAAAACCGCGAAGGCGAATGGATTGATGCTATTGCAGAACCAGACGAATTGGTGATTAACGTTGGCGATATGTTGTCGCGTCACACTAATAATAAATTAAAATCTACGATACATCAAGTGGTGAATCCGCCAAGAGAACTTTGGGGAACATCGCGTTATTCTATTCCGTTTTTTATGCATCCGGTAAGCGACATGCGACTGGACGTTTTAGAGAATTGTATTGATGAAAATAATCCTAAAAAATACGAAGATATTTCGGCAGGCGAATTCTTGTATGAAAGATTGGTTGATTTGGGATTGATTAAAAAATAATTTATATATTTATATTTGAAAAAGGCATTGAGTTTTCTTAATGTCTTTTTTGGTTTTTTTGGACGTGGATGCAACGGATTTACTGCGTAAAGCGCTGATAAAACTGATTTTTTATAACTAATTATAATGCAAATTATTGGACGCTGATGCAACGGATTTAGTGCGTAAAGCGCGGATAAAAACTGATTTTTTAAAAGTATTAACATTTAAATAAATGCCACATGGAATTATTACACAAGGATTTAACTGATATTATTTTGAAAACATTTTACGAAGTTTATAATGAACTTGGTTATGGTTTTTTAGAAAATGTATATCAGAATGCATTACTAATTGAATTGAGAAATAAAGGATTAAATGTTGTTCCTCAAAAAAGAATTAAAGTTTATTATAAAGGCTATGAAGTTGGAGATTATTTTGCAGATATCATTGTGGAAGATAAAATTATATTAGAATTAAAAGCGGTTGAATATATAGTTGAGCAATTTGAAAATCAGATTGTAAACTATTTAAGAGGAACTGATTGCGAAGTTGGATTATTATTAAACTTCGGTAAAAAACCAGAATTCAGAAGAAAAATATTTGAAAATAAAAGAAAAATAAGGAAAAATCAGTTTTAATCAGCGTTTCGATTTATCGAATCCGTTTAAATAAATAGAACGCGGATGAAACAGATTTACTTTGTAAAGCGCGGATAAAAGCAGATAAAAATAGTAATACAAAAAATAAAAAATCAGTTTTTAATCAGCGTTTCGATTTATCGAATCCGTTTAATCCGCGTCCAAAAAATACTGTGGTTCATTAAAAATTATATATTAAAAAATA
>NZ_JAYWFT010000152.1:0-8398 GCF_043778725.1 Flavobacterium sp.
TAATTTTATGCAATCTTCTTTAAATGCATAATCATATTTAACTTTTCTTTCCATAAAAAATGCCCCAAATAGTGTCTAACTTTTTGGGGCATGTCCAAACTTGGAGTTTTTTTTATACATTTGATATGAAGTAAAATTTTTATTTAGTTTATAATTATTAAATAACTATTAAATTTGAGTACAAAAGAAAAATGAACGAAGAAGAGTTATTACAAACACAAGTACAACCACTTATAGACTATTTTCAACAATTGTTACCTTTAAATAAAAGCGAGAAGCAATTGGTTGTAAACCTATTTAAACCAAGACTTTATAGAAAGCGACAATATGTTCTACAAGATACAGATTTGTGTAATCAATTTAACTTTGTCGTACGCGGTTGCTTAAAAATGTACAAAATTGATGGTAAAGGAAACATGCATATTATACAATTTGCATCAGAAAATTGGTGGATTTCTGATATTGGTAGTTTTTATGGAAGAACACCATCTGAATTAAATATTGATGCATTTGAAGACACAATGGTATTACAAATTAGTTATGATAATTTAATTGCATTATACGGACAAGCTCCTAAATTTCAAAGAATATTTCGGGTTCTCATAGAAAATAGCTTTATTTCGCTTCAAAAAAGATTACTTCAAAATATTAGTTCAACTGCAGAAGAACGATATGAAGCATTTTTGGAAACCTATACTTTACTAAATAATCGTTTGCCTCAAACACTTGTTGCCTCTTTTTTAGGTATTACTCCCGAATTTTTAAGTCGGTTACGCAAAAAAAGAATAAACGCATAGACTTAACCTAGATCAATATAATTTCTTGATATAGTTCATTGGATAGCACTTGCTTTCTGTTGCAACTTTGCAATGTCAATATGACATAAAATAAAAGAAATTTAAAGAAATGAAAAAATTAAAAATATTGAAACTAATGTTAATCTTATCTATTTGCCTAGGATTTACTAATAAATCGATTGGTCAAACTAAGAAATCTGTAGTATTATTACAAAAGCAAATAAAAGAACTAACAGCACAAAATGAAATTATCAAAAGAAATTTAGCGACTTTTGACACATTAGATTATGAGGTTTTTAGTAATGAAGAATGGGAAAGATTGCATGAAAGTCATGGTAAAAATATTAAAGTTAATTGGCCTGACGGACATATAACAATTGGAATTGAAAAACATATTGAAGATCTAAAAGCAATGTTCTTTTATGCGCCTAATACACGAATTAAACAACATCCAATACGTTTCGGATCAGGAAATTATACTGCTGTTGCAGGTGTAATGGAAGGAACTTTTACCAAACCTATGCCTATTGGTGATGGCAAATTTATTGAACCAACAGGTAAAAGTTTTGTGTTACCAATGGCAACTATTGGCGTTTGGAAAGATGGAGTGATGATTGAAGAATACCTATATTGGGACAACCAAACCTTCATGAATCAATTGGGTTTAGGAAAATAATTTAATAAATTATAAAAATGAAACTAAAATTGCAATTATTGGACTTGGTGCCATAGGAAAAGCTGTAGCACTAAATTTAGTAAAAGGTAATCGTGAAGTAATTTTAGCATCAAGAGAAATTGAAACTGCAACTACTTTTTCTTTAAGCTTAGGGAAATTAACAGAAGCAATGACTATTGAAAATGCTATATCTGTAGCCGATATTATTATTCCCACAATAGCATTTGATGCTGAAAAAGAATTTGTACATAAATATGCAGATGAGCTGAGAGATAAAATAATTATTGATGTCTCTAACCCTATTGCACCTGATGGAAATGGAGGTTTCAAAAAAATAATTGAAAACAATTTGTCATCGGGATTGATTCTATCTTCGATAATAGGAAATAACGCAAAAATTGTTAAAACTTTTGGTACACTTGGAGCAAATTCGTTAATGAGTGCATCACATAATACACCAGAATTTTATACAATGTTCTATGCGAATGACCATATAGAAATTGAAGAAATTATTGAAGAATTAATTAAAGATAGCGGTTATGATGCACTAAAAATTGGTGGTATAAATCAATCTATTCGCATAGAAGTATTTGGTGACTTGCATGAATTTGGCGCATTAGGAAAAACCGTTAATCTTACAGAAGCTAAAACAAAAATTCAATAATTATATTTTTAATGTTTAATTTATAGACTAAATGAAAAACTTATACTACTTACTTGTTATATTTTTTGTTTTTAACATGAATAGCAATGCCCAAATGCGCTGCTTTTTGCAAAAAGAAACGACCAACACATCTGCTATTCCTTATGGAAACAATGCCAAAGCTGGACATTATGTAACCGTAGATAATACAAAAATATATTATGAAATTTATGGAAAAGGAGAACCATTTGTATTACTTCATGGTGGTATAAACGGCTCTACTTATGAAATGAAATCATTTATAGATAGCCTTTCTAAAAAATATCAAGTAATTGCCATTTCAACCAGAGGTCACGGAAAATCAGAAATAGGTACTATAGATCATACTTACAAGCAGAAAGCAAATGACGCTCTAGCTGTTATAAATAAAGTAACAAAAGATAGCGTAATAGTTTTGGGCTTTAGTGATGGCGGATATACTGGTTATCAATTGGCAAGTTTATTTCCTCAAAAAGTAAAAAAGATGATAATAATTGGTGCTGCCCAACATTCTTTAGGAACTCCAAAAATTAACTTTAATGTAGCGCAAGCAATGCAGATGGACAGTCTCTATTGGAAACAGCAACTATCTATAATGCCCGAACCTAAGAGATTACAAGAAATGTTTGATAAAGTTATTGACGAATATAACAACCATCTTGTTGTTGATAAAAATGTGTTAGAAACCATTAAATGTCCGGTATTGTTAATGGCTGGAGATCATGATTTTTATGTTACAATAGATAATATTTCAAATGCTTATAAAATGATTCCAAAAGCACAATTAAGTATTATTCCAAATAGTGGTCATACAGCTTTTATCCAAAAATTTGATGTTGTTTGGACTGCCGTAAATTCTTTTCTAAACGAATGACAAATAGCAATATAATGACCCAATAAAAAAATATTTTTTATAAAATAATCAACAGATTTAAAAAAAAACTAAACTTCAAGGAAACTTGGAGTTTTTTTATACATTTGAATTTAAATTATTTAAACCCTTAAATCATGAACTTTATAAAAATCATTTTGTCATTAATTTTGATTCTAACCGTATCTAATTCTATAGCACAAAAAACCAATTCTGATAAAATTATTGGTTGTTGGGAAATAACTAAATTTGAATTCACACCAGCAAATAATAATTCGGCAGCGCTTATAAAAGATGCGCTACATGCTGTTGTATGTTTTAATTCTAAAGGTACTTTTACTTCGCAAAAAGCAAATGATAAAACTATCATTAATGGCAAATTTAATCTATCTACAGACGGAACTACTTTATTTCAAAGCAGTGAAGCACAAAATGAAGCAACGGAAGAAGATGCAAAAATAGAACTACTAGACGATAGACATTTAATCTTAAAAACTGAGTATTTTATTATGAGTTTTGATAAAATATAAAAAAGCCCTTTTCAATTAAAAAAAGAGCTTCATTTTTATAAAATTTTAAAATCTAGTTAATTACTTTTTTAGTAGTGATTTCATTATCGATTGAAGTAACTTGAACTACATATACATTGTTTTTAATATTCATTGCTAATGTGAATTGAGTAGCATTAATATTTTCTTTATCCATTAACAATCTTCCTGTTATATCATAAATCTTTATTTTTGACATCATTTTATTTCCAGAATTTATTACCAGATTTGAGTTTTGATTGTAAATGATAATTTGGTTTGGATTATTATTTTGATCCAGATTTGAAAGCTGATTTTGATACAACAACTCAAAACGACTATTAAAAACTCCTGACAAAGTTGTAAATGTATAACTACTTGTTTTTAAATTGGTTATAATTCCGTTAGTTGTATCTCTTAAATAGATGTCTTGTCCATCAGAAAAAAGTCCGTCAAAATGATTTAGCGAAATTGTATAAGTAGTTGCAACATCCGATTTAAATCCTAAAGCTACAACATCATTTGCATTAAATGGTAATGTTCTGCCTTGAATAGAAAATTCTTCGTTACCAATAATTGATGTAAATGCCGTTTGAATATCATTAAAAAATCGTCCATCAATAGCATTGTCAATTCCAGTTGTTGCACCATTCATATAGGCAATCATTTGTTGTCCGAAAAATCCATTTGTAGAAGAAATATCCAACCAAATTCTACTTTTATCATTGACAGATTTTAATAACGGAGAATTTATAGCAGCAACTCGCATTGCATTATTAAATGTTATTGATGTAGAAGTTGCTTTAACAATAAAACCTTGACCAACTGGAATTATAGTTCCAGGAGCTAAATTTAAAGGATCACCACCAGAGTTGGAAACACCGCCAGCTAAAGTATATGTTGCATAAGTACTCGTATTAGAATTATTGGTTTTTCTCCAAAAATACATTGCTTCACTAATATTATTTTGTGTCATAAACATAGTTGCATCGACTCCAGATGGATATGGATTTCCAATAGCATTATAAGTATTATTTGTTACTGTAAGATTTACACTTCCATTGTTAGGAATTCCAGAAAAAGTACCATTCCATATTGAAGGTGTTATTGAATGATTGTTGGGCATACGAATTAAGAACGAGGAACCAATAGAAAAAGGTGTCGTTGATGGTGATGCAATAGTATTGTAAAGATTTAAAATTGAATCATAACTATAAAATCTATTTGCCATTGTAGACATAGAAAAAGCTTGTAATAGTTGATTAGCAACAGGTGACGACCATAAAATATAATCTAATCTATTTAATGCAGATGTAGTTTTTTCTACAAGTATTGCGCCAACATTTTGTGCAGAAGATGATTGAATTAAATTAGCATTATTTTTTAGTTTAAAACTACTTCCACTATCAACAGTTAATGCGCCATTTAAAAAAACTGTTGTACCAGAAACTACAATGAAATTTGCGCCATTAGAAACCTTTAAAGTACAGGCTGTAAAATTACTAATTGGAGAAAAATTTGCAGTTATAATTGCAGCTTTTGAATCGGATGGCAAACCATTACTCCATGAAATTCCATCCCAAGTAGTTGCTGCAATTGCTATTGTGCATGTTGATGAAAATGCCGAATTATTTACGCAACCATTATTTTGAATAACAGCTCTAAAATATGTTGTTTCGTTTAAAATACCAATAGAATTTCCTGATAAAACAGCTAAATTTGAAACAATATCTATTGGATTTAAAAAAGTTGGATTGTTAGCTTTTTGCCATTTTAAAACTTGAGCTGTGTTTCCAGTTAAAATTAAATCTGACGGTAAAGTACCTATACAAATTGCTTGATCCATTAAAACTATTCCGCCAACAACAGCTTCTGTTTCTACTCCAACATTGGTTACAGTCGTTCCATATACTGATACTGCACCAGTTGTAGAATACATTCTTCCATGAAGGCTTCCTTGATCACCCATAGAAATTGCACCATTATTTGCAATAAGAGTTCCATACATTGTAGTTGATGCTGCCATTGCTATTGCACCATCGGCTATCCAAAAAACATTTGCAGGATTAGCACCATTTGTTAAAATAATTGAAGAACTAGCGCTTGTTGTAAATGCACCACCAAACTTAAATATAAAAATAGCGTTAGGATTTCCTTGACCGTCCAAAATAAGATTTCCTACAACAGAACCAGCTGCACCAATAGAATAGACTCCACTAGTAATAATTTCACCCAATCCAAAAACTGGTGCATGATTAGTATTAGTAGCCACTGAATTATATAATTGATTGTAAGCAGAAATCAAATCGGAACTTGCATTGGAAGTAATAGAATTAGAAACATAAAAGTTTCCGTTTACAACCGTTGGTGTTACAAATCCAGTTATAACGCCAGTATTTGTTCCCATATCGCCAGTAATTGAAGATATTCCTGTATTTCCGACTGCGCCACTTATTGTATAAAGAGCAAAATTGGATGCGCTACCAAAGTTAGGCACGCATTGAGCTGATGTTACATTTATAAAAAACAATAACAGTACTGTGCAAATTGATTTGCACAAGAGTAATAAAGAAATTTTCAAGTTGTAGATTAGATTTTATTAAGAAAATAAAGGTGAGTTTGGGAAATTAACAATTGTTTATGTAATTGTCGATTCGTGCAAATCTAGACCACACATTATCATATAAAATTAATATAATAGTTAATTAATTTTTATTTAAATTAAATAAGCGCTGTTGTTGCCATACGATTGATTTGTCAATAAATTTCTACAAAAATAAGTGTAAGAAAAACAACACACTTATTAAAAATTAGCGTAGTAATAAATACAAATTATAGATAAACAAAATATTTTTACAGCTACTAAAGGTATTTTATTGATATATAATTAATTACAATTTTGTAAAAATAATTATGTTAAAAATTTGTAACATTTAATCAAGTGCTTCGTATAATTAGAGATTTTAAAATGGAAATTATTCTAAAATGACACAAAAGCGTGTTGTAATTTCAAAACTGAATTCAAATCATTCAAAACCGATTGAATTTAAAGTAAAAAAAATGAATTTACTACCAATTTTTCAATACTACTCTATAAGAAATCAACATTTATTTAACCAATAATTTATAATAAAATGACAACAATTTTTGATTTTTGGTGGATATTTTTAATAATTCTATCCATAGTTCTTTACAAATTTGTTTTAAGAGTTTTCTTCGGTATGGTAATCGTTCCCGAAGATAAAATTGGTTTAGTTACCAAGAAATTCGTTCTTTTTGGAACCGATAAATCGTTACCTGACAGTCGAATTATTGCAACTAAAGGCGAAGCTGGTTTTCAAGCACAAACATTAGCACCAGGATTATATTGGGCGAAATGGATTTGGCAATATTCTGTAGATATGACATCTTTTACAATTATTCCGGAAGGAAAAATTGGATTGATTTTAAGTAAAGACGGTAAAGAAATTCCAACTGGTAGAATTCTTGCCCGAAAAGTTCCAAGTGATAACTTTCAAGATGCCGAGGCTTTCCTAAATAATGGTGGACAAAAAGGTCGCCAAACAGCTTTTATCACAACTGGTTCATACAGAATTAACACATTTATTTTTGAAATTATAATTGTAGATCAAGTAAAAATTTACGAAAACATGATCGGAATTGTAACTGCTCTTGATGGAGATCCAATACCAGACGGACAAATTGCTGGTAAAAACGTTTCTAATCACAATAATTTTCAAGATTTTGATATGTTTCTTGAAGCAGGCGGAAATCGTGGATTGCAACCTCAAGTAATGTTGGCCGGATCGTATTACATCAATTCTTGGGCAATTCAAATAGAACAAAATCCTATGACAGATGTGCCTATTGGTTATGTAGGCGTTGTAATTTCTTATATAGGTGAAGACGGATTAGACGTTACAGGTGAGCATTTTAAACACGGTAATATTGTTTCTAAAGGGCAACGTGGTGTATGGATGGAACCACTTGGGCCAGGAAAATATGCTTTAAATAAATATACAACCAAACTAGAATCGGTGCCAACAACAAATCTAGTTTTAAATTGGGCTGATGCTAGAAGTGAATCTCATAATTTAGACCACAATTTATCTACAATTACGGTACGTTCTAAAGATGGTTTTCCGTTCAATTTAGATGTTTCACAAATTATTCATGTTCCGGCAAACGAAGCGCCAAAGGTTATTGCACGTTTTGGAAGCATGACCAACTTAGTTTCGCAAGTTCTTGAGCCAACAATTGGTAACTATTTTAGAAATTCGGCTCAAGAAAGTGATGTTATTTCGTTTTTAAGTACGCGTAAAGAACGTCAAGAATCGGCTAAAAATCACATTAAAGTGGTTTTGGACGAATATAATGTAAATGCTGTTGATACTTTAATTGGTGATATTGTTCCGCCAGATTCGTTGATGAAAACTTTAACCGATAGAAAATTGGCCGAAGAAGAGCAAAAAACCTATCAAACGCAAAGAATGGCGCAAGAACAACGTCAAGGAATGGAGAAAGAAACTGCCATTGCAGATATGCAGAAAGAAATTGTAAAAGCATCACAAAGTGTTGAAATTGCTCAAAGAACAGCTGATGCAACCGTTAAAAAAGCCGAAGGTGATGCAACAAGTTTAAAATTAAATGTAAATGCCGAAGCCGAAGCTACTAAAATGAGAGCCAATGCCGAAGCAGAAGCAACTAAAGCAAGAGCTGGAGCACAAGCGGAAGCAACAAAATTAAATGCAAGTGCCGAAGCAGAGAAAATCTCAAAAACAGGTTTGGCCGAAGCTGAAAAAATTATGGCAATTGGTAAATCGACTGCCGAAGCATATCAGTTAC